>NZ_VRYY01000128.1 GCF_015731765.1 Nitratidesulfovibrio oxamicus | reverse complement strand
GGTTATGACCAGGCGCCTGGGGCGCGGAGCGGCGCCGGTCCCGGCCTGCCCGCCAGGGCTGCCGGGCTCACCGTGTTCGCCGGTCACCACGGCGTTCAGGGCATGGTGGGCATTGGCCAGAAGGTTCATGAACACCTGCTGCAGTTCGCCGGGTCGGCCCACCACCATCAGCGGCAGGTCGGGCAGGTCCAGTTCGATGACCACCCCGTCGCCCTCCAGGTGGGCGCGGGTCAGGGCCAGGGCGTCAAGCAGCACCTCGCGCAGGTCCACCCGCACGTCGGCGTCGCGCCGGTCGCGCCCGAAGAACAGCAGGTTGCGCACGATGCCGGCGATGCGCTGGCCCTCGCGCAGGATGCGCCCGGCCAGTTCCGGCTGCGGCTCATGGCGCATGCCGCCCTGCGCCGCCACGTCGGCATCGTCCAGCATCAGTTGGGCGCAGTTGATGATGCCGTTGATGGGGTTGTTGATCTCGTGCGCCACCCCGGCGGCCAGTTCGCCCAGGGCGGCCAGTTGTCCGGCCCGCACGGCCTCTGCGCGCAGGCGGTGCAGTTCGGTCTGGTCTTCCACCACGCCCAGCCCGAACAGGGGCAGGTCGTCGGTGCCCCAGACCACCGTGGAAGTGACGCGGCACAGCCGTATCTCGCCGTCGGGCCTGCGCACCCGCACCTCGTACCGTGCCACCCGATCACGTTCCGCCCGGTTGCGCTGCATCTCGTAGGTCAGCGATTCGCGGTATTCCGGCAGCACCAGGTCGGCCACATGCGTGCCGCGCATCTCGCTCAGGGTCAGCCCGGTAATGGCGCACAACGCCCGGTTGGCCTCGATGACGTTGCCCGCCGCGCTGGTGTGCAGAAGCCCCACGGGCACATCGTCGTAGATGCGCCGCAGCAGCCGCTCGTGCCTGCCCAGGGCCGCCTCGTGGGCGTGGACCATGCGGTCCTTGCGTTCCAGAGTGGCTTGCAGTTCCTCTTCGGTCCGGCGCTGGGTGGTCACGTCATGCACGTACGCGGCGATCTGGGCCACCCGGCCTTGTGCGTCGAACACGGGCACCAGATTATGGCGCAGCACGCGGCTGCCGTCGCGGTCCTCGAAGTAACCGCCGCGCCCGGTGGACACGCAGCGCGCAAGTTCCGCACGGCGTCTGGCGGCCATGTCCGGCGGCATGAGGGCGAACAGGCTTTCGCCGGCCATGTCCTGCCCGTCGCGCCAGGCGTGGCGCGAGGCGGCGCTGTTGTGGGCCACGATGGTGCCGTCGGGCTCCATCAGAAAGGCCGCACCCGGAGCCGCGTCCAGCAGGGCACGGCGGGTTTCGCCTATCTCGCGCAGGGCACGGCGACCGGTGACGGCCTCGGTGATTTCCACCCCCACCAGCAGCACCCGGCACATGATGCCGCTGCCCGGCAGGCCTCGCCCGGCAAGGGTAATGTTGAACCAGCGCTCACCCGCACGCCCGCTGACGGCCAGTTCTCCGGTCACGCGCGCTTCTCCGGCAAAGGCGCGGGCCAGCAGGGGGGACAGCTGCGCGGAGACCTCCTGGGGCACCACTTCCTCCAGCCGGTGACCGCGCGCCTCCATGCGCCAGACGCCGAACAGCGACTCGAACCCCCGGTTGACCATGCGCATCCGCCCGTCGGCGTCGATGCACAAGGCCAGCAGGGGTACCGCGTCCAGCAGCATGTCCGGGGTTTCGGGGTCGGCATCCAGGGGCAGCAGGCGCGCCTCTGCCTTGCGCAGCCGGTGACGCAGCACGGCCGTCTCGGCGCGCAGGCGCTGCAGTTCCTCTTCAGGGGTCTGGACAGCGGCTAGTGCGGCGGGCCGGGGAAACAGTTCCGGCTGGGGCCCGGGCGCTCCCGCAAGCGGAGCGTCGCCTGGCGTCACCGTGCCCCGGGCGGCACGGGCGGGACAGGCAGAACGGGCGGGATGGGGCGAAGGACCGGCATCCAGAAGCTTTTCCGAATTGGCCAAACGAGAGGACGCGGGCGATTCCTCCGCGGCGGGCAACCCCGGCGACGCACCCCCGGTGCCGGGAGCCGTACCGGTACGGGAAACGGTGCGCTTGGGCATGGTCTACTTGCTCACCCACAGGGAAAAACGGTTCACCCGATCATGCAGCCGTTCGCTGACGCTGCGCCCGAACATGCGGCGCATCAGGGTATCGGGCAGGGCCGTGCGGCGGCCCACCGCCACAACGGCGTACCTGTCCTGCTCGGCCACGCGCAGGATGGTTTCCGCCTTGTCGGCCCGGCCTGCGCAGTCACAGGCGTCCAGCATCAGCACGCGCACCCGCGAATCGTCCACGCCGTTGGCCAGCACGGCCTCTCGCGCGGCGGCTATGGCGTCATCGCCGGAAAGCGGCGCGTCCTCTGCACCCACCCCAGCCGCGTGCTGGCCCCCACCATTGCCCGGCTCCCTGCAATGCAGCAGGGTCACGGTGTGGTCCTCCGCGCCGGGGGTGGCCAGCATGAACCCCACATGGTCGGCCATGCGCAGGTTCTCGCCCGATCCGTCAACGCACAGCAGCACGTTGGACAGGTCCGGTTCCGGCTGGTGGCACACCCACAGGGGAAAGGCGATCTCTTCGCCCAACAGCCCGCGCGAGACGCTGGTGGTGTAGGTCTGCTCCAGCCAGCCAAGGTACCGGCGGCCCGAAACCACCGCGTCGTACAGGCCCTTGTGGGCTTCCTCGACGATGTCGCGCACAACGCCGAACTGGCGGGGCACGGCGCGCGTTTCCACATGCTCCGGCACAAAGCCGTGCTCCACCGCCCAGCGGCGCGCCCTGGCCAGTTGCTCCAGCCCGTGGCGCATCTGCACGTCGGACAGGATCACCTCGCCGGGGCCGGAGGCGTAGGCGTCGGGCACCACGTAGAACAGCGTCAGGCGCAGGGCCGCCTTGCGGCGAAAGAAACCGGCCACGAAGCGCAGGTTCCACGACTCGCCGCCGTCTCCCCCCATGGTCAGCAGCAGATGGCGCTCCATGGTCGGCCTACTGGAACAGGTAGCTGTAGCGGACGGAGATGCCGTCGGTGCGCTCCACGATGTGCGCCACCAGGTCTTCCACGCTTTCCGCCGTCACCACGCCCACCTCGCGGGCAAGGTAGTGGCGCAGGGTGCCTTCGCTCTGCGAGAACACCCAGACCACCGAATAGGCAGAGCCCACCGAGGGCCGCGACGGGAATTCCGGCGTGGTGGAAAGCAGCACGCGGATCTTGGGGGCATCCTTTTCGGACAGCACGAACAGCGAACTTGAGTTGAAGGTATCCTTCAGGCGAAAGGCCAGGCGCGCGCCCAGGCTGTCGGTGCCCTCCAGTTCCACGGCCACCTGCACGGCCCGGTCCACATTGGGGGCGGGCTTGTCGGCCACGGCCTTGGGCGCGGCTTCTGCGGCAAGGGCGAAACCGCCCCCCGCGATCCCGGAAACCGTCGGAAATTGGGGCAACAGTGCGGCGGCGATCAGGAACAGCGAAACGGACAGCAGCAGGGGCGCCCATGGGCGCGACTTCGATGCGGGCGTGCGGGGCGGGAACGGGCGCGGCATGACACATCCTCCTTGCGGTTCATGGATCATTCCACAAGGGTAGTCGCTGCCGGACCATTTAGCAAGACGCGCCGCGCACGGGAACCCGCATGAACAGTGTCGCCACCAGTGAACACCCCGCCAGCGCGGCCCCCAGATAAAACGGAATGCGAAAGTCCATCATCCACAACATGCCGCCCGCAACGGGCACCACCACCGCCGCCACGTGGTTCACCGCCACGCTCACGGCCATGCTGGGGGCGATGTCCGCAGGGTCGGCTATCTTCTGGAAGTAGGTGCGCACGGCCACGATGAAATTGAAGAATATCTGGTCCAGCACGTACAGCAGGCCCACCAGCCAGCGGGCCTCCACCACGGTGTAGGCCAGGCAGATGCCCGCCAGCGACAGGCACTCCATCACCAGCAGCCTGCGCTCGCCCACGGCGTTGATGGCCTTGCCGATGAGCGGATTCAGGAACCAGTTCACCGCATTGTTCAGCATGAAGAACAGCGTCATTTCGCGCACGCCGAATTCGAACCGTTCCACCAGCAGAAAGGCGGAAAACACGATGAATATCTGCCGACGCGCCCCGCCCAGCAGGGTAAGCAGGTAGAACAGCCAGTAGCGTTTGCGCATGACCATGCCCCGCCGCTGCACCGGCAGGCCCTGGGCGCGCGGGTCCTGCGTCAGGGCCCACAGCCCGGCCAGCACCGCAAGCCCCCCCGAGATGGCGAACAGGCCGGAAAAGGGCAGCACCCCGGCGGCCAGGAAGATCACCGCGCCGATGGCCAGGTTGCCCCCGGCGTTGAGCCCGCGCAGCCGCCCGATGATCAGCGGCGCAGTGCGCACGTCGAAGTATTGCAGGATCAGCGACTGGTTGGTGGTCTCGAAGTAATGGAAGCCGAAGGACATGAGCATGGTGGTGAACACGATGCCCCCGAGCGTCGGAAAGAATCCGGCGGCCAGCACGCCCACGCCCAGCATGACCACCGAAAGCGCGGCCAGGCGGTGTTCACGCAGCACCAGCAGCAGCAGGATGACCCCGATGGACAGCAGGCCCGGCACCTCGCGCAGCGACTGCACAAGGCCGTTCTGCGCGCCGGTAAGCCCCGCCTCGTGCACCGCGAAGTTGGTGTAGAGCGTGCTCCAACCCTGGTAGCCCACGGCGTTGGCCAGGGTGAGCACCAGCAGGAAGATGTACATGGGCCTGTTGGGAATGGTGGGCAGATCAGGGATGCGCTGCACGCAATACTCCTGCGGACGCACGCGAAAAACGCCGCGCCGGACGGGGGGACGGGAAGGGGGCATGGAGCGGGTCGGGAACCCGCGCACGGCGCAGATGCCGGAAGGCGTGCCCTACCCCCGCGCGTGGACACTGTCAACGAGGCGAGCACGCGCCTTCGCCCGTTTGCGGTCGGATGTGGACCATTGCGCGTGGCGCACGCAGTTGCGAGCGATTGCGGGCAGGCTGGCGCGGGGTCGGGGTTGTCCTCTGTGGCGGGTCAGCCTGGCCTGGCAAGCCGGGCGAGCCGGGCCGGACGGAAAGGGGCGACACTGCGGAACGCCCCCGGCAGGAAGCGGAAAGGCAGGGCGCGGAAAGGCGGCAAGACCGTGCAGGGCGGCAGGCCGTGCCTACAGGTCTCCGAACACCTCGGCCTCGAACCAGTACAATTCGGTGCGTCCGTCCTTCCACGCATCCCGCCACGCCTCGGGCGGCAGCCCCGCCTTGCGGCAGGTCTGGGCCAGGAAGGTCTCGCGGTCCCAGCCCCACTCCACCGGCACCTGCGGCAGCAGCACCCCGGAACGATACCCCTGGCGCACCAGCAGCCCGTGCCGCCCCACCCGCACCTGTGAAGGATCCGGGCAACGGGATAGCGGGCCGAGCACGGAAATGTCCAGTCCCAGTTCCGGTGCTTCGGCGGCGGTCACCGGCGGAAAGCGCGGATCCTCGAAGGCCGCCGCGCGGGCCATGCGGGCCACGGTGAGGTACAGCGGCCCGTCGCCGACCATGGAGCCGATGCAGCCGCGCAAATGGCCACCTTTCTTGAAGGTGACGAAAGCCCCCAGGGAACGGTGCAGCACGCCGGGGGGGGGCGCGGGCACCTCTGCGGCATCCGGACTGGCCGCCTCCTCGTCCCCGTCCGGCATGGTCCCGGCCGCGGCTTGCGCCAGTCTATGCAGCACGGCCCAGCGGGCCAGATCGAGCAGCCAAGCCCGCTCGTCGGCTGACAGTTCCAGCCGGAACGCGCCGGAATCGACACCAGCCGCGTCCATCACATGCGTCGGATCTGCGGGGGTACGAGGGGTGGACATGAAGGCTCCCTTGCGCGGCCCGGCGGCGGCTCCATGCCGCCCGGCGGTGGTCGCGCGGTTTCATGGTGCCAGAGCCCGCCCGGGGCGTCCACAGGAACGGCGGAGTGCGCGGGGCC
>NZ_VRYY01000127.1 GCF_015731765.1 Nitratidesulfovibrio oxamicus | reverse complement strand
CGCCGACTGCCACGCCGTCCACGGCGGGGGGGGAGGCGGGGTCGGCAAGGCCGGCTCGGGCACGCCGCTGGAGCGCGCCTATCACCGCCAGTGCATGGGCTGCCACCGTGAACAGGGCAAGGGCCCCACGGCCTGCGGCGGCTGCCACACCAAGGCCTGAAACGCGATGGTGAAGCGTCAGCAACGGTAACCGGCACCCTGCGGCATTCCGCGTCACACAGGACGGAGAACATATGGACACCGTGCACCTTGCCCCCGACGGAACGCTTCGCGCCCCCGACGGAAGCCACCACGCCGACCCGCTGCCCTGCCTGCGGCTGGCGGCGGTGCTGGACGCGGGCTGCACGCTGCGCTCGTTCTTCGCCCTGCTGGCCCGGCATGCCGAACTGCAACGCCTTGGCCCGTTCCTGCCTGCCGCAGTGGCCGAGGCGGCCCGCTGCCCGATCGAAGGCTGCCGGGCCGATGGGCTGACCGGCCTTGCCCTGCGCAAGACGGTGGACCTCATCGGCTACCCCGGCGGCCCGCGCGCGGAAATCTACCTTTCGCTGCGGGCGCTGGCGCCGGGGGCAAACAGCCCTTGCGGCCGAGACGGCGAAACGGAACACGAAATCAGATTCATCCCGCTCGATGCCCTACTGGATCTGCCGCTCTCGCTGGGCGGCCTGCGACACGTGGTTTTCGGGGACAGGACGCGGGTGCTCGACTGCGAGACCACCTTCAGCCTGTTCGAAGTCATCGAGGGCCTCGCATGGGAGCTCGGCTTCCAGGGCGGCGCCAGACACTGTAGCCTGCGGAGGTAAACGCCATGTTCGGTAAGATCCTCTTTGCAACGTCGGCCTCTCCGGCATGTGACAACGCGGCCAAGGTGGCCTTCGAACTAGCGCGGCGCAATGAAGCGCGCCTGTACGTCTTTCATGTGCTGGGGGTGCCCACGCGCGGTTTCGGCCAGTACGTGCGCGACCTGAAGTCGGGCGAGGAAGAAGTGGCCGACGCGGACTACCGCGAATGGGTCACCGAGGAACTGAAGCACGTCTACGAGGCCCAGTTCAAGGAATTCGGCCCGCCCAACGCCGCGCTGCAACTGGCCGTGGGGGTGCCGCACACCGAAATCCTGCGCTTTGCGCGGCAGGAAGGGGTGGACCTGATCGTCATGGGCGCGCACGGGCGCGATGAAGACGCCGCCGCCTCGCGGGTGCGCTCCATCATCGGCAACACCATGCAGAAGGTGGCCAAGTCCGCCCGGTGTCCGGTGCTGATCGTCAACCGGCCCTGCAACACCTGCTGGCACATGTTCTCCAACATCGTGTTCAGCACCGACTTCTCCAAGCCCGCCGACGCGGCCTTCCAGTTCGCCTACAAGACCGCGCGCGAGGTGGGCGCCAAGTTGTACCTGTTCCACGCCTGCGACCTTGGCGGCTCGGGGCTGTACCCCAGCCAGGCCGAAATCGAGCGGCAACTGGAGCGGGCGCGCAAGCAGATGCAGGACAAGTACGTGAGCAAGATGACCGACTACGACAACTACCAGGTGGAAATCTGGGAAGGCACGCCGTATGTGGAAATCCTGAAGTACGCCCGCGACCGCAAGGCGGACCTCATCGTCATGGCCCACCACGCCAGGGACGTTCCCGCCGAGGACGCGGAAATCGGTTCCACCGTGGAACAGGTGGTGCTGCGCTCCGCCTGCCCGGTGGCCAGCGTCACCCACGAGGAACGCGTGGCCTAGGGGCTGTTTCAAATTGTCCTTTCGCCCGTTGGCTGGCCGACCCGAAGGGCGCGTAGCGTGCCCGTTAAGCGAGTCTGCGAGCTTTACGGGCAGCGAGCGCAGAGCGGTCAAACTTCGCCCGCCATGGCTTTGCTGTCCTTATCCGTCAGACTCGCGCCATGCGCTCGCCCAACGGCTAAGGCTCGGTCGAATACGAGAAGAGTACGCGTTGCGGTCCTCATCCGTAAGGTTCGCTACGCTCACCCAACGGCGGAGGCACTCCCCCATGGCGGGCTCGTTTTCCTTGCCAACGAACGAAAATCCTCATTTGAAAACAGCCCCTCTAAAAAACAACCGAGCGGGTAGGCCCATGGCGCTGGTGCTGGTGGTGGACGACGACCTGTCGTTCCGGTTCTTCCTGAAGGCCCTGTTCGAAACCGACGGGCACGAGGCCGTGGTCGCCCGCAACGGC
Organism: Nitratidesulfovibrio oxamicus; assembly: GCF_015731765.1. Lineage (GTDB taxonomy): Bacteria > Desulfobacterota > Desulfovibrionia > Desulfovibrionales > Desulfovibrionaceae > Cupidesulfovibrio > Cupidesulfovibrio oxamicus. The sequence goes on along the minus strand of NZ_VRYY01000127.1, from coordinate 3,787 downwards.
GCGGAAGGGTTGGAAACGGCCCGCAAGCGCCGCCCCGACCTGGTGGTGCTGGACGTGATGATGCCGGGCGGCGGGGGCCTGCCCATGTACCGCGCCATGCAGGCCGACCCCGCCCTGCGTTCCGTGCCGGTGATCATGTTGTCCGGCGTGGGCGGGGCCACCTTTGCCCACGGGCTGTCCATGTGCCAGGCCGCAGACAGTGGCAGGGACGGAGGCCGGGAAGGTGGCGGAAGCACGGAAATGAACGAACCGTTCGCCTACGTGGAAAAGCCCCCCCGGCCAGACAGGCTGCTGGAACTGGCCCACAGGGCGCTGAACGCAACCGGAAACGGAACGGCAAAAATGGCAGGTCAGCCCGAACGGGCGGAACAGGATGGAACCGGGTCGCCCCCGGACGGAATATCCCGGAAGACAGGGCAGGCAACGGCGTCACCGCGCGCCGCCACGCACGACGCCAAGGAGAATGAGCGCATGCCGTACAAGATACTGGTCGTGGACGACGACCCCTACATCGTGAAGTACATGGTGGATATCCTTTCCGACAACGGGTACGCCACCTGCTCTGCCTCGGACGGCAGCGAGGCGCTGGAAGTGCTGAAGCGCGAGCGGCCCGACCTCGTGACGCTGGACCTGGAAATGCCCAACGAGTGGGGCCCGCGCTTCTACCGCAAGATGACCAAGGAAGACGCCTTCCGCGACACCCCGGTCATCGTCATCAGCGGGCTTTCGGGCATCCACCTGGCCATCCGCAACGCCGTGGCTTCGCTGAAGAAGCCCTTCGACCCCAACCGCCTGCTGGAAATCATCCGCGACACGCTGGAAAAGCGCGGGGAACTGGCGGCGGAGGCGCCGGCAACCCACCAGTAGCGTGGAGTGACCGGACAATAGCGCGGCTGACGCCCGTCGGCCTTGTGGACGGCGGCGGGCCTGACGCCAGAGAGGGCACCCCGCACCGGGCCGGACAATACCCTCTCCGGCGGCCCGCCCTTGCCGTGCGGGGCTCCGCGTGGGACAATGGGACATCGGGGCGGCCTCCGACAGCATGCCTGTCGCGCCGCCCTCCACGCCCCATCCCCCGATGGCCGCGCCGGTTACGGCACGGGATTCACCACCCCGCGAAAGCCGCATCCGGTGCGCCCCGAACCACGAGGAGCCGCGCATGGGCGCATCGATCCTGCTGGTGGACGACGAGGAAGGCATCCGCACCGTGCTCGGCATCTCGCTTGCCGACGCGGGCTACGACGTGACCACCGCCGCCAGCGGCGAAGAAGCCCTTGCCCGGTTTGCCGAGCGCAAGCCCGACATCGTGCTCACCGACATCAAGATGCCCGGCCTGTCCGGGCTGGACCTGCTGGAACGCCTGAAGGCCGCCGACCCGGAGGTGGAGGTCATCATGCTGACCGGCCACGGCGACATGGATCTCGCCATCCAGAGCCTGAAGCGCGACGCCACCGACTTTCTCACCAAACCCGTCAACGACGACATGCTTGAGGTGGCCCTGCGCCGCGCCGAGGAGCGCATTTCCATGCGCCGCCGCCTGCGCGGGTACACCGAAAACCTGGAGCATATGGTGCGCGACCAGTCTGCCCGGCTGGTGGAGGCGGAACGCCAGCTGGCCGCGTTGCAGGTCATGGACGGCATCGCCAGCGGCATCCGCTCGCTGTGCAGCGCCCTTGACGACGGCGGGCTGTTCAACGAACTGCCCTGCTTCGTGGCCGTGCACAACGCCGACCTCGAGATCGTCTCCACCAACCAGTTGTACAAGGAACGCCTGGGCCACCGCATCGGCAGCCGCAGTTGGGAGGCCTACGCCGGGCGCGGCCCCGGCGACCGGCTGTGCCCGGTGATGCGCGTGCTGGAAACGGGCGAGGGATTCCGCTCCAACGAGGTGCTGCTGGGCAGGAACGGACAGGAAATTCCGGTCATCGTGAACACCGCGCCCATCTACGGCAACGACGGCGAGGTGGAACTGGTGCTGGAGCTTTCGGTGGACATCTCCGAGGTGCGCCGCCTGCGCGAAGACCTGCGCCTGACCCGCGAACGGTTCCGCCAACTGTTCGACGAATCGCCCTGCTACGTGGCCGTCATGGACCGCGACTTCGGCGTGGTGGAAGCCAACCGCAGATACCGCGAGGATTTCGGCGACCCCACGGGCCGCCGCTGCCATGACGCCTTTGCCCATCGCCTGGCCCCCTGTTCCGGCTGCCCCGCCGGACGCACCTTTGACGACGGGCGACCCCATCAGGCGGAAACCGTGGTCACCGCGCGCGACGGGCGGCAGGTGAACGTGCTGGTGTGGACGGCCCCCCTGCGCGACGCGGAGGGCGCCATCGCCGAGGTCATGGAAATGTCCACGGACATCACCGAACTGCGCCGCCTGCAGGACAGGCTTTCGCAACTGGGGCTGCTGCTGGGTTCCACGGCGCACGGCATCAAGGGGCTGCTCACCGCGCTGGATGGCGGGGTGTACCGCCTTGGAAGCGGCATTGCGCGCGGCGACGCGGCGCGGGTGCAGGACAGCCACCAGGACATCCGCCACCTGGTGGACCGGCTGCGCAAGATGGTGCTGGACCTTCTGTACTACGCCAAGAACCGCGAGCTGAACTGGGAAGTGGTGGTCACCCGCGCCTTTGCCGAGGAAACGGCCACCCTTGTGGAAGCCAAGGCCGCTGAACGCGGGGTGCACTTTGTGCGGGATTTCGCGGAGACCGGATCGGCAACAGCGGCGACAGCAGGGGCGGACACGGGCGCAATCGGCGAGACAACCGACCTCGGCACCTTCGAGGCGGACACCGGGGCGCTGTCGTCCGCACTGGTGAACCTGCTGGAAAACGGGGTGGAAGCCTGCGCGGCGGACACCCGCAAGCAGGACCACGCCGTCACCTTCCGGGTGCGCGGCACTGCGGAAGAGGTGACCTTCACCATCATCGACAACGGCACCGGCATGGACCGCGAGACCCGCGAAAAGCTGTTCACCCTGTTCTTCTCGTCCAAGGGCACCGCCGGGACGGGCATCGGCCTGTTCGTGGCCAGCCAGGTGGTGCGGCAGCACGGCGGGCACATTGCCGTGGCCTCCGAACCCGGCGAGGGCAGCACCTTCACCGTATCGCTGCCGCGCCGCCTGCCGGAGGCGGTACGGCGGGGGGATGCGGCGGAGGAAGAACGAACGGAAAACGGCGGCTAGCCTGCCCGTACCCGCAGCACCGCGCGCACGCCATGCCCCTGCAATGCGGGGCCAAGCTCCAGTTCACCGCCCATTTCGCGGGCCAGCTTGCGCGTGGCCATGAGGCCCACGCCGCTGCCGCCCGGCTTGGCGGAAACAAAGGCGGCAAAGCCGTCCGGGGTTGCATCGCCCCCATGCCCCTGCCCGCCCTGACTGCCCTGTCTGCCCTGACCGGCCTGTTCCGGAAAACCGGGGCCGTTGTCCTCCACCACGTATTCGATGCCGGTCACGCCAGCCTCTCCTGCTGCCGCATCCGCGTCGGCAGGCACGGGCAACGCCACCCGGCGGCTGCGCAGGACCACCCGGCGGGATTCACCCGGGGCAGCCTCAGCCACACCGTCTCCGCTGCCATCCATCCGGGCCGCATCGCAGATTGAAACACTGGCCAACTCACCCGCCCCGCCATCATCCTCGAACGCCTCGATGGCGTTCACCGCCAGATCCATCAGGCAGCGGTGCACCGCGTCCGGATCCAGCATGACCGGTTCCGGCCCGGCCCCGGCCAGCACCGCCAGCGCCACCCCTGCCGCAGCCGCGCGTGGGGCCAGCAGCCGGACCACGTCG
>NZ_VRYY01000126.1 GCF_015731765.1 Nitratidesulfovibrio oxamicus | reverse complement strand
CCGCCCGCCGGGCCTGACGCCATACCGCCCGTCCGGCCTGACCTGCCGCGTCCGCCACGGCTGCCCGCCCCTTGCCGGGGGCGCCGATCCGGAACGATCCCTCAGGACGGTTCAGCAGAGCGAACCGGCAGGGCGATCCAGCAAGACGAGGCTGACGGCAACCGGCGGCAATGGGCACGGGTCTTCGCAGACCGCCTGGCCGCCCCGGCAGCCCGCCCGCATTCGACATCTTTCACTCCGGCATGGCCGGAAAGGACATCCATATGACAAAGAAGAAACGCGAGGAAAGCTACGTGCTGCCCGACGCCAACGATCTGGCAACCCTGTTCCGCGAGGCGCACCGCCCGCTGAAGATCGACGCGCTGATGCGCATGCTGGGCCTGCACCGCCGCATGAAGAAGGAACTGGAAGACCGCCTGGACGACCTTGTCCGGCAGGGGCGCATCATCCGCCTGCGCGGCGGGGCCTGGGGCCTTGTGGAACAGCTGCGGCTGGTCACGGGCACCCTGTCCATCCAGCGTTCCGGCATGGGCTTCGTGCTGCCCGAGGAAAAGGGCCGCGACGACATCTACGTGCACCCCTACCAGATGGGCGATGCCTGGCACGGCGACAAGGTGGTGGTTGCCCTGCTGCCGGGCCGCCACGGCAAGAATCCGGAAGGGCGCATCGTGCGCGTGGTGGAGCGGGGCCGCAAGGAAATACCCGCCCGCGTGGTGCGCCGCATGGGCAGGCACAGCCTGCTGTGCCGCGCGGCGGACCCGCGCATGGCCGTCAGCTTCGTGGTGGACATGAGCGCCGTGGAAGAGAAGGCCGAAAAGGGCGACCTTGTGGTGGCCGCACCCGGAGATAAAGTGGAGGACGGCCTGTGGGCCGCCACCGGGCTTGCCGTGCTGGGCGCCGACGACAACGTGCTGGTGCAGGAACGGCTGGTGAAGATCAACCACGACGTGCCCACCGACTTTCCGCCCGAAGTGCTGGAAGAAGCCCGCGACCTGCCCGCCGTGCCGAGTCGCGACGACATGGAAGGCCGCATCGACCTGCGCCATCTGGAGTTCGTCACCATCGACGGGGCCAAGGCTCGCGACTTCGACGACGCCGTGTACGTGGAAGAGCAGGGCACCGGCTACCGCCTGTGGGTGGCCATCGCCGACGTGGCCCATTACGTGCGGCCCGGCTCGGCCATGGATCGCGAGGCGCAGGCCCGGTCCAATTCGTACTATTTCCCGCAGTCGGTGGAGCCCATGCTGCCCGAGGCCCTTTCCAACGGGCTGTGCAGCCTGAATCCGCGCGTGCCCCGGCTGGCCATGGTGGCGGAAACCTTCTTCTACGCCGACGGCACCCCCGGGCGGAGCAAGTTCTATGCGGCCATCATCGAGTCCAAGGCCCGTCTGACCTACGGGCAGGTCAATCGGGCGATCATCGAAAAGGACGAAAAGGAGCGCCGCCTGCTTACCCCGGTGCTGCCCCTGCTGGAACGCGCCGAAGCACTGGCCCGCCTGCTGAACGCCAAGCGTTCCGAACGCGGCAGCCTGGACTTCGATCTGCCCGAGCCGGAAGTCATTTTCAACATCTACGGCGAGACGGTGGACATTGGCCGCAAGGTGCGCCACTTCGGCCACCAGATCATCGAAGAGTTCATGATCGCCGCCAACGAGGCGGTGGCCCGCTTCCTGACCGAAAAGAACGCCCGCTTCCTGTACCGGGTGCACCCGGAGCCGGACACCGAAAAGCTGGAGGGGCTGTTCAAGGTGCTGGCGCGTACCTCGCTGGCGCAGCACCTGCCCGGCAAGCCTTCGGCCAAGGCGTTGCAGGGCGTGTTGCAGGCGGCCAAGGGCAGCGACCAGGAATTCGTGGTCAACCGCATGGCCCTGCGCACCATGATGCAGGCCCGTTACGCGCCCGACCACGAAGGCCATTTCGGCCTGGCTTCGGAATGTTACTGCCACTTCACCTCGCCCATCCGCCGGTACGCCGACCTGATCGTGCATCGCGCGTTGCGCCGCACCCTGGGGCTGCCGGTGAACGGGCCGCTGCCGGGCGAACGGGCCCTGCTGACCATTGCCGACACCCTGAACGTGAACGAGCGCGTGGCCATGGAGGCCGAGCGCGAGATACTCAAGCGCATCACCGTGCTGTTCCTGTCCGAACGGGTGGGGGAAGAGTTCACCGGGGTCATTTCCGGCATCATCGACTTCGGCTTTTTCGTGGAATTCAACGAGGTGATGGCCGAGGGCATGGTGCGCCTGTCGTCGCTGGACGACGACTACTACGGCTACCTGCCGGAGCGGCAGGAACTGGTGGGCGAGCGCACGGGACGCAGCTTCCGGCTGGGGCAGGCCGTGACGGTGCGTCTGGCCGAGGTCAACGTGGCCCGGCTGGAGGTGAACCTGGTGCTGGCCGGGCCGGATGCCGTGGCCTCCACTGGTGCGAAGAAACCCCGGCCCGCCGGGCGTGATCGTGCCAGTCGGGACTGGAATGCCGGTCGTGCCGGCAGCGGGGGCCGTGGAGGCAGGGGGGCACGCGGCGGGCGCGGTCCTGGCCGTGGCGAAGAGCCAAGGGCGGGTCGCGAATCCGGTGATGATGCCGGACGCGGTACGCGTGATGATGCCGGACGCGGTACGCGTGACGCCATCGGTCGCGGTGACCGCGCGGCAGCCACGGTGCCGTCTGCCGCCGCCCATGCCGACCGCACGTCGCGCAAGGCCAAGGCGCGTTCCACCACCGACGCGGGTTGGGACGATCCCATGCCCACGGAATTGCCGGAACCGTTCGAGAACGCGCCGCGCAAGGGGCGGGGCGGCAAGGCAGGCGCAAAGCCCGCCACCCGCAAGGGGGCGGCCCCGAAGCCCGCTGCCTCGAAGCCCTCCGCCAAAAAGACCTCCGCCCCGAAGAAGGCGGGAGAGGAAAAGGCCGCCACGCCGGGCAAATCCCCCAAGGCGAAGGAAGGCAAGACCGGCAACGCCACGCCCGGCAAGGGCAAGGTCCCCACGAAGGAAAAGTCTTCCGGCCAGACGGCCAAATTCGATACGATCGCCAAATCCGATACGACCGCCAAGCCCGGCAAGGCCGCCGCAGCCGATAAGAGCGGCGCGGCCAAGGCTGCTCCGAAAAAGACGGGCGACGCCAAGCCCGCCAAACCCGGAAAGGCCGGAAAGGCCACGGAGAACGACGGCAACGCGTAATCGCGTTTGTCCCCGGTACATGAACGGCAGCCGCCCCGGAGGAAACCCTCCGGGGCGGCTTTTTGTTGCGGAATGGGCGGAAGGGGGCGGATGCCGGGCGGGCGGGGGACCGCCATGCCCGGCTACAGCCGGGTGATGCCGAAGCGGGACAGCAGCTCGGCCAGGCGCTGGTTCAGGTTGGTGGTGGAGCGCGACAGCAGGTCCAGGCTGATGTACAGGGCGAACTCCACCCGGAACGAGGCGTCGGTCCACAGCGATCCGATTTCGCGGGCCAGTTGCGGTTCTATCTGCAACAGGTGCAGCAGCGATTCCAGTTCCGTGGCCGTCTGCGGGCGGAACAGCTGCATGGTGGCCCTGCCGGGGTCCGGCTGCCACAACTTGTTGCGCCGGATGCGCGTCAGCCCGGAATCGAACAAGGTCTCCACGGCGGCCACCGAGGTGCGCCGCTCCTTGCGGGTGCGGATGTGGATCTTGCCCATGTCTTCGCCCGCGCGGCGGCGCAGCAGCGTGACAAACTGGAACTCCAGCAGTGATTGCAGGGCCCTGCCCAGGCACGGCAACGAAAAGTCGCCCAGGGTGCGGCGCACGATGGCCGTTTCCTTGGGTGAAAAACCGTCCAGCGCCCGTAAAAAATCCTCGCGCAGCAGGTTCAGTGTCGTGGCCACGCTGCAGGCCATGCCCACCACCTGTTCGCGCAGGAACTGCACCTGCTCGGCGTTGACCTCGGGGGGTGATGGCGCGGGTGTTGCGGGCGATGGGGGCGTCCCGCCTTCCGTGCCGGGTGCATCGCCTGGCGCGTCGCCCGTGGCGTCACCCGTCAGGCCGCCGGACAGCAGCAGGGTTTGCAGCTTTTCCATTTCCCTGGCTGCGGGGTCTATGCACACGATCTGGCTGATGAAGTCGATGTCGCTTGAGGCAAAGGGATAGTCGGGCCGGGCGGCCATGCCTTGCAGGATGTCGTGCACCAGCTTGCGAGCCTTGCGGCTGGCGAAGTCGCGCGTCTCGAACTCGAACAGGGTTTGCACCCGCGTCTTGTCCAGCGGCTTCGGCGTGCGGCACAGCCGTTCGAGCAGGGCGTCGAAGGGGTAGCGGATGACCAGCAGCGAGCGCTCCTTGGACAGGGTGAACGCTTCCTGCGTCATGATGGCGTCGTACGCTTCGTCCACCATGCGCACCACGAAATGTTCGAAGTGCTTGCGCCAGTACTGCTCGTCCAGTTCCGTGGATTCGGTCACCGCGTCCGAGGGGCCAAGGGCTTCTTCGCCGTAGGCGCGGACCAGGGTTTCGATGAAATTGTCGGTGCACAGGGCGGTGGTGTACACCACACCCTGCACGCATTTCAGCAGCTGGGTTTCGGTGTTCATCAGCCGGGTGCGCAACTGGCTGGAATCGCCCGCGCCCGGCTTGGCATACTGCCCCAACAGGGCCACGAATTCACCCACCAGCTTGCGGATATGCCCGTGCAACGGGTCCACGGCCCCGCGCGCGGCCACGATTTCGATAATGGACCGTTGTTGCGTTTCCAGCAGCGGGTATTCATTGATGCGGTCGCTGTTGGTGCGGATGAGGCAGAGCAGCACCTCGCGCTCCACCACCTCGCGCACGGCGCGGCGGTCCTTGGTGGCGGCCAGGCAGGCCACATACGCGGCCAGACGTTCATCAGGCGGCGGGCCTTGTGATGGTTCGTGGTTTCGCGCGTCGATCATGGCTAGTTCCTGCGGGCTGTGTTCTGCGGGTGCGAAACCGGGTGTAATCCCCCATTCGCACATGGGGGCGCTTCATGTCTCTGGCCGCTGGCTGGCGGATTGTCAACCGGATATCGTGGCGGCAATTCCTGCCCGATATCAGGAAATCAGTTCCCGGGCCATGGCTTCTCCCTGCCCGCCGCCCCCCGCCATGCGGGCCAGCTCCTTGCGGATGTCCTCGCCATCCAGCCTGCGGCACAGGGTGAAGGTGGCATTGTCCGCCACTTCCTTGCAGACCTGGAAGTGCCGCCCGGCACGGGCGGCCAACTGCGGCCAGTGGGTAATCAGGATCACCTGCCTGTGCTCGGCCAGCGCGGCCAGCCGGTCCGAGACCCGGTTCAGGGTCAGCCCGCCCACGCCGGAATCCACTTCGTCGAAGATGAGCGTGGCGGTTTCGTCTCGGGCCATCAGCCCCACCACCGCCAGCAGAAAGCGCGAAAGTTCCCCGCCGGAGGCAATGCGGTCCAGCGGCTGCGGCGGCTGGCCGGGGTTGGGCACCCACATCAGGCGCGCCCGGTCCTCCACGCAGCCGGGCCACGGCTCGTGCGGAGCAAAGTCGAAGGCCACGCGCACATGCTCGGAAAAGCCCAGGCCCGCCAGTTCGCCTTCCAGCGCCTGGGCCAGCCGGGCCGCTGCTTCTTGCCGGGCCGGGTTCAATTCCGCCAGCACGCCGCACAGCTGTTCCTTATGGGCCTCTTCCTCACGCTCCAGGGTGCGCAGGTCCAGGCGGCAGGCATCGAGAAATGAAAGATTTTCCTCGATCTCGCGCCGCAGGTCCACGATCTCGTCCAGGGTGCGGCGCAGCTTGCGCTTCAACTGGGCCAACTCGTACAGCCGTTTTTCGATGGCCTCCACATCCATGTCGTCGTCTCCATCGGACGCGGCGGGGGCGGGGCGGCGGCGCAGGCGGCGTTCCAGGTCGGACAGCCCTTGCCGGAAGGCGGAGATGGCGGTCACGTCTTCGGACCAGTTGGGCTGGGCGCTGGGGGATGGCTTGGCGTTGTCGCCCACCGTTGGGCCGTTCAGACGGGCCAGCCCGTCCAGCGCCCGTTCCAGCAGGCCCAGGGCCTCGGCCACGCCGGGGCCGTCCTCGCCGCGCAGCACTGCCAGGGCGCGTTCCT
>NZ_VRYY01000125.1 GCF_015731765.1 Nitratidesulfovibrio oxamicus | reverse complement strand
GGTTGCGGCGGGCCGGGTTGGCGGGAGGGCATCGGCGGGAGTCGTGGGGTTCGCGGCGGGACCAGCGTCGGGCGCGGGCAGGCAGTGGCGGGTCAGCAGCAGTTCCGCAGCCTGCACCAGCAGCGACTGCTTTTCCAGCATGGAGCCGCCGCGCGACACCGCCTCGTACAGGGCCGACCACGCGGCCATGGACTGCGCGCAGTCCACCACCGGCGCGCGAAAGCGGGGCAAGGGGGCCGGGCGGGCGCAACTGCCGGGGGGGCCGGAAGCGCCGAGTTCGGCCTGCTCGCCTGATTCGGTCCATTCGACGTGTCTGCCTGATGCATCCTGTGCACTGCCCGGGCCGGGGTGTTCCGGCGTCTCGGCGGTGGTCGCCAGTTCCGCCTGCCCTTCCGCCTGTCCTTCCGCCTGTCCGGTCGCCTGTCCGGCCAGTTCAGCCAGCCATGCCGGGTCCACGTAGAACATGCGGTAGGCAAAGAAGGTGTCGCGGTCGGGGTTGCAGGCGTGCACCCGGTCCGGCTCGATGAGCACCAGCTGTCCGGCCACGGCCCGGTGCGATGCGCCCTCCAGCATGAAAGAGGCGGCCCCGCCGTCCATGATGCCGATGGAATACGCGGCATGGGTGTGACGGCGGAAGGTTTCCTCGTTGTAGCTCGACCGGCGCACCTCCACCTCGGGCAGGTCCGGGTCGCGCCAGAAGCGGACGGCGGCGTGGCGTGGGGTGCGGCTCATGGGGCGAGTATCGGGGGGCTTGCCGGGGGCGTCAAGTGGGAGGCGTAGGGTGTGTGTGGGCCAGGCCCATCAGCACGCCAAGTCAGTCAAGCCCGGCAGGTACGGTGCTACGGCGAGTCCGTCAGGTGCGGGCCACGAAAAAACCGGGGCAACCAACGCTGCCCCGGTGTCGTTCGCGGAACGGGTGCTGCCCGGGTTCTATTTCCCGAACGGGCACTTGGGATACGTGCAGCTCTTGCATTCCATGCACAGGCCGCCGTCGCCCAGCTTGGCCAGGTCGCGCCGGGTGATTTCCACCCCGGCCAGCAGGCGCGGCAGCAGGATGTCCAGCGCGGTGGTCTTGAAGAACAGCGCGCAGGCGGGCACGCCCACCACCTGCACGGGGTGGGGGGCCTGTTCGCTGGCGATGCGGCCCACAAGGCTCATGGTGCCGGGCAGCATGGGCAGGCCGTACAGCATGTCGGTAAGGCCCGCGTCCATCAGCCCCTTGCGGGTCACGTCGTCCGGGTCCACGGACAGCCCGGCGGTGGTCACCACCAGGTCAGCCCCGGCGGCAATCAGGTCGCGCACGCCCTGGGTGATCAGTGCCGCGTCGTCGGGGGCGAACACGGTCTTCACCACCTCGCAGTTCAGGCGCTGGGCCTTCTGGGTGATGATGGGCGCGAACTTGTCCTGGATCAGCCCCTGGAACACCTCGGTGCCGGTGACCAGGATGCCGATCCTGGCGGCGCGCATGGGCAGCACCTGAAGCAGCGGGCCGTCCTGCAACATGGCCGTGGCCTTGATGAAATTCTCGCGCGAAAGGTACAGCGGAATGGCCCGCGTGCCCGCAACCTTGGCGCCTTCCAGCACCATGCTGTAGCCCTGGCGGGTGGCGCACATCACGTCGGGCACAAGGTTGAAGCGTTCCAGCCGGTCGGTATCGACCATCAGCAGGCCGTCGCGGGTGGCGGTAAGGTTGGCCTTGCCCTCGCGCGGGTCCGCAAGCATGGCCACACCCTCGCCCGCCAGCATGGCCGCGAAGGTCTTGGCGGCCTCGTCCTCGTGCACCCAGGCGTCATCGGATTCGGCGGCGTCCTGTACGTAGATGGAATTGCGCCCCATCATCTGCAGGCGGCAGATGTCCCCGGCGGTCAGTTCCTGTCCGGCGGTGAACTCCGCGTCCTTGTGCTCGCCGGGCACGATGCGGGTCATGTCGTGCAGGGCGCGCTTGCCCACGGCCTCTGCCACGGGCACGGCGCGCAGGGCGGGCTGGCCCTCGAAGGCGAAGCCGGGCCCGGCATGGTAGGGCGATTCACCCTGGCACGAACGACAGATGCCGCCCGAGGACACCGGATAATATTCGCCGCACAGCGGGCAGCGGCCCACAAGCCCCTTGCCCTTGTGCCCCAGCCGGTCGGGCCGCACGGTGATGGGCCGGGCGGTCAGGATGTCCGGACCCGCCTCCTTGATCTGCGCCTGCAACAGCGGCGTGTCCTGGTCCTTCTTGGGCTTCAGCTTCAGGAACCAGGTGCGGATTTCTTCCCACGGGCCCATCTTGTCCACATCCAGGTGCACGCGCACGCCTTCGCCGGTGCGCTTGTCGAACAGCGACACCGCGTAGATGCCGAAGTTCATGATGCGCAGCCAGCCGTTGCCCACCGTGCAGGGGGTCAACAACTGCACCGCGTCGGGCAGACACTGTTCGGTTTCGGAAATGGCGTCGAACAGGATGCCTTCCGGCAGGCCCCGGCGGGCCAGTTCGACCATGTAGCCCCCGATGATCAGGCCGGGTGCCGGATAGCCGTGGAAATTGCGCGCCACTTCCATGAATTCGTCGTGGGTGTGTGGACCGATGAGCATGTGGTGGTTCTCGTGAAGGCAAGGGTTGCGTGAACGGCGCGGCGGCGGGGGCCGACCGGGAAAGCCTGCGTCGAACGGCGTTCGCGCGCATGCCATTCCCGTTGTTGCGGGTGCGTGTCCGCGCGCATTCGTGTTGGCGTATTAGCCCTAAATACCAGTATGTTGCAGCAAAAACCCCGCCCTGCGGCAAGACACTAGCAGGTTTTGACACGGCAGTCACGGAAGCGCGACTTGGCGTGGCATTGGCACCGCACTGGTTTTTACCACCCTGCCACGATCACGCGGTGCGTGGAAAGCGTGTAGGATGTGTCCTACATCCGTCTCTGTTTTCCTACGTTTTTGCAGCATGGCGGCAGCCCGGTTAGGCGCAGTGCAAGAAGGCGCGGCATGCGTGCCGCACCCAAGGCGTCTTACGCGCGTCACGCACGCGTCCTGATCGCAACAGAGAGGAATGTCCATGAAACTCGAACATTCGCAAGCGGCACAGGCTGGCGACGCCCGATCGGGCAGTCCGGCCCATGCCGCCGGAATGCCGGAAGATTGCGCGGCCCGGGGACTGGACCGCCGCACCTTTCTCAAATGGTGCGCGCTGCTGGGCGGCGCGGCCATGCTGCCCGGCGGGCTTGCCGGGCTGTGCCCCGCCGTGGCCGAAGCCGCCAGTGGCGGGTCGCAGGACTTTGTCTGGAGTTCGTGCAATGTCAACTGCGGCAGCCGTTGCGTGCTGCGCGCCATGGTGCGTGACGGGGCCATCGTGCGCATGGACACCGACAACCTGGGCGCCGACGACTACGGCACCCACCAGATTCGCGCCTGCCTGCGTGGCCGGGCCATGCGCCAGCGGGTGTACGCGCCGGAACGGCTGAAGTACCCCATGCTGCGTACCGGCAAGCGCGGCGAGGCGGCCTTCCGCCGCGCCACGTGGGACGAGGCGCTGGACGTCATTGCCGCCAAGATGAAGGACATCAGGGAACGCTACGGCAACGAGGCGTTCTACCTCAACTACGGCACCGGCAACCTGGGTTCGGTCATGTCCAAGTCGTGGCCCACGGACCAGACGCCCATCACCCGGCTGATGAACTGCTACGGCGGCTATCTGAACCACTACAACACGTACAGCACCGCCCAGATCGCCACCAGCATGCCCTACCTGTACGGCGGCGGGCTTGGCAACGCGCTGTCGGACATCGTCAACAGCAAGCTGGTGGTCCTGTTCGGCAACAACCCTGCGGAAACGCGCATGAGCGGCGGCGGGGTGGTCTACGACATCCAGCGCGCCAAGCGTGAAAGCAACGTGCGGGTCATCGTCATCGACCCGCGCTACACCGACACCGCCGTGGCGGTTGCCGACGAGTGGATTCCCATCCGCCCGGCCACCGACGCCGCGCTGGCGGCGGGCATTGCCCACGTGCTGTTCACTGAGGGCATGGCCGACCGTTCCTTCATGGATACCTACCTGCGTGGCCACGACGAGGCGCACCTGCCCGAGGGCGTGCCCGCGGGCAGTTCGTACGAGGCGTACATCATGGGCAAGGGGCCGGACGGCGTGGCCAAGACGCCGGGCTGGGCCTCGGCCATCTGCGGCGTGCCCGTCGATACCATCGTGCGCCTTGCGCGCGAGATAGGCACCGCCAAGCCCTGTTGCATCAGCCAGGGTTGGGGACCGCAGCGCCACCACAACGGCGAAACCAACTGCCGCGCCATTGCCGTGCTGGCCGCGCTGACCGGCAACGTGGGCATTCCCGGCGGCAACACCGGCGCGCGAGAGGGCGGCTATTCCATTCCCTTCCCCGGCTTTCCCACGCTGAAGAACCCGGTGGCCGCCAGCATCTCGTTCTTCCTGTGGACCGACGCCATCGTGCGCGGCCCGGAAATGACCGCCGAGCGTGACGGCGTGCGCGGCGTGCCCAGGCTGAACGTGCCCGTCAAGTTCATCTGGAACTACGCGGGCAACGCGCTGATCAACCAGCACTCGGACATCAACCGCACCGCGCAGATCCTGTCGGACGACACCAAGTGCGAGATGATCGTGGTGGTGGAAAACTTCATGACCCCCAGCGCGCGCTTTGCCGACGTGCTGTTGCCCGCCGTGACCAACCTGGAGGAGAACGACTTCGCCCACCAGGGCAGCACGGCGGAGATGGGCTACGTGATCTTTGCCCAGAAGGCCATCGAACCGCTGTTCGAGTCGCGCAGCGTGTACGACATGTGCGCCGACATCGCCGAACGCCTTGGCGTGCGCGAGCAGTACACCGAGGGCCGCACCCGCGACGAATGGCTCCAGAAGATCCTGACCGACGCCCGCCAGAAGCTGCCCGACCTGCCCGCCACCCTGGAAGAGGCCTGGAAGCTGGGCGTGTACAAGGTCAGGAATCCCGGCAAGCCCTTCGTGGCGTACAAGGCCTTCCGCGATGATCCGGTGGCCAACCCGCTGGCCACGCCGTCGGGCCGCATCGAGATATTCTCGAAGCGGCTGTGGGACATCGGCCACAAGTGGGAACTGCCCGCCGGGGAGCGCATCGCCGCGCTGCCGGAATACGACGAGGCCACGGAAGGCCAGGGCGACCCGCTGCGCAAGAAGTATCCGCTGCAACTGGTCACCCACCACTACAAGCAGCGTACCCACTCCACCTACGGCAACGTGCCGTGGCTGAAGGAGGCGGCCCCCCAGACCGTGTGGGTGAACCCGCTGGACGCCGCCGACCGGGGCCTTGCCCATGGCGACATGGTGCGCGTGTTCAATGACCGGGGCGCCACGGTGCTGCCCGTAAAGGTGACGCCGCGCATCATGCCCGGCATCCTCTCCATCCCGCAGGGGGCCTGGTACACGCCGGGCGCGGGCGGCACGGACTTCGGCGGCAGCGCCAACGTCCTTACCTCGCTGCGGCCTTCGCCGCTGGCCAAGGGCAACCCGCAACACACCACCCTGGTGGAGATGACCAGACATTCGGGAGGCAGCCATGCCAATGCCAGCTAGACCGGCGTTTCTCTTCGACTCGCGACTGTGTACCGGCTGCAAGGCGTGCATGATCGCCTGCAAGGACAAGAACGATCTGGACCCCGGCGTGCGCTGGCGGCGGGTGACGGAATGCACCGGCGGCGAATGGACGCGCACGGCGGAAGGCTACCGCCAGAACGTGTTCAGCTACTACCTGTCGGTGTCCTGCAACCACTGCGAAGACCCCATCTGTGTCCAGTCCTGCCCCACCACGGCCATGCACCAGGACAAGAACGGCATCGTCAGCGTGGACCCGAAGAAATGCGTGGGCTGCAAGTACTGCTCGTGGGGCTGCCCCTACGGCGCGCCGCAGTATTCGGAGCGGCTGGGCCGCATGACCAAGTGCGACTTCTGCCGTGACGAGATCGAGGCGGGCCGCCCACCGGCGTGCGTGGCCGCGTGCCCCTCGCGGGCGCTGCAATGGGGCGACCTTGAGGGACTGCGCGGCAAGCTGGGCCAGCCCATGGCCGTGGCCCCGCTGCCTG
>NZ_VRYY01000124.1 GCF_015731765.1 Nitratidesulfovibrio oxamicus | reverse complement strand
CCGGACGGGGCGCTTGCCGCGCCAGGGCGGCTGTGCCATGTACGGGGCAACGGCGCGCGGGCAGGGCGCGCCACATTCCGGCCTGCGGGCCGCCATCCGGGGTTGCGCCACGGGATGGAAGCGACATGCGCAACACATCGGTCCATGCGGCCCATGCGACCGGGGAAGCCCCCGGCAGATCTTCCGGCCACGCGGCAGGCGAAGCCGCCACCGAACAACGCATCATCACCAGTTGCACCCGCGACTGCCCAAACAGCTGCGGCCTTGTGGCCACCGTGCGCGGTGGCCGCCTGGTGCGACTGGCGGGCGACCCGGACCACCCGCTGACGCGCGGCAAGGCCTGCGTCAAGGCGCAACGCTACGTGAAGCGGGTGTACAGCGCGGAACGCATCACGCACCCGCTGGTGCGCGACCACGGCCACCAGCCGTGGCGGCGCGCCACGTGGGACGAGGCGCTGGACCGCATCGCCGCGCGCATGAACGCCATCCGCGACGAATCCGGCACGGAAGCCATCCTGTACTATCAGGGCTACGGCGAACGCACCGCGCTGAAGCTGCTGAACCGCTACTTCTTCAACCTGTTCGGCGGGGTGACCACCCTGCGCGGCTCGCTGTGCGGCGGGGCGGGGCAGGGGGCGCAGAACCTCGACTTCGGCCAGCGCGTCTCGCACGACCCGCTGGACCACTGCAACAGCAACTCGCTCATCCTGTGGGGCAGGAACCCGGCGTCCACCCAGATCAGCCTGGTGCCCATCCTGCGCGAGATACGCAAGCGGGGGGCCACGGTGGTGCTGGTGGACCCGGCCCGCAACCGTTCGGCCCCGCTGGCCGACCGGCACATCGCCCCGCGCGCGGGCGCCGACGCCTTTCTGGCCATGGCGGTGACCAAGCTCATTGTGCGCGTCGGGGGCGAGGACCGTGAATTCATGCAGCGTCACGCCGAGGGCGCGGCGGAATACCTGCGCATCCTTGACCGGTACACGGTGGACGACCTGTGCGCCCGCTGCGGCGTACCCGTGGCCGACGCGGAATTTCTGGCGGACATGATGCTGCGCCAGCGGCCCACGTCCATCCTGCTGGGCTGGGGCATGCACCGGCACGAGGCGGCGCACCTGTCCATCCGCGCCGTGGACGCGCTGGGGGCCATCAGCGGCAACATAGGCGTGCCGGGCGGCGGGGTGAGCCAGGGCTTCGAGGAATACGGCCCCTACGACCAGCAGTACTGGGGCGACGGGCTGAACCCGCCCCGGCGCACCCTGCTTCTGCCCGAGATAGGGCGCGAGATACTGGACGCGCGCAACCCGGAAATCCGCATGATCATGGTCACTGCGGGCAACCCGGCCTGCATGGCGGCGGATGCCGGGGCCGTTGCCCGCGCCTTCCGCAAGGCGGAATTCGTGGTCTACTCCGGCCACTTCATGGACGACACGGCGGATCTCGCCCACGTCTTCCTGCCTGCCACCACATTCCTGGAAGAAGACGACGCCGTGGCCAGCTACGGCCACAACTACGTGGGGCCGGTGAACAGGGCCATCGAGCCGGTGGGCGAGTGCCGATCGGAATTCATGATGTTCCACGACCTTGCGGCGCGCTTTTCCTTTGCGGAACGCTTCCGGCGCGGCGTGGACGAGTGGCTGCGCGACCTGTGCATGCCCGTGTGGCAGCAAGGTTGCACCCCGGAGCGGCTGCGCGCCGGAGCCTTTCGGCTGGACGCGCCCATGACGCCCTGGGCGGACAAGATATTTCCCACGCCGTCCGGCAGGTTCCGGTTCATGACCGACTTCGACCCCGGCGGGCTGGGCACGGTGGATCCGGACTATCCCTACCGCCTGCTGACCATTGCCCCGCACGGGTACATCTGCTCCGAACGCACCATGGCCGAACACGACGCCCTGGCCGAGGTGGCGCTGGCCACGGAAGAGGCCGCCCGACTGGGCTTGGCAGACGGCGCGGTGGTGCGGGTGGAAAGCAGCGTGGGCGCGGTGAAGGCCATCCTGCGCACCGCAGACGGCCAGCGGGCGGACATCCTGGTGGCCGAGCGGGGCGGCTGGAACAAGGCCGGACACGGGCTGAACCTGCTCACCCGCGCGCTGTCCAGTCTGGTGGGACGCGGCACGCCGTACTACGAGACCGGCGTGCGGGTAACCCCGTGGCCTGACGACGGCGTCACGGGTCTGCGCGTGCTGGTCGTGCAGCACAGTAACGACGCCCCCGGCGGCAATTTCTGCAAGGAACTGGCGCGCTGCGGCGCGGTGCTGACCACCCTGCGGCCCGGATTGGGTGACGTGCCTTCGGCGGGAGACGCCCTGCCGTCCTGTGACGAGGCGCTGGCCAGGTACGATGCGCTGGTGGTGCCGGGCGGGCCGCAGCACTGCCGGGACGATGCGGAATCGCCGCATTTCCCGCATCTGATGGACCTGCTGCGCGCCTTTGACGCGGCGGGCAGGCCGGTGGCGGGCATCTGCCTGGGGGCGCAGTTGCTGGCCCGCGCTCATGGCGGCAGGCCGTGGACCATGGATGCGCTGGAATTCGGCTTCGTGGCCTGCATGCCCACCGATGCCGGGCTGGCCGATCCCGTATTGTCCGGCGCGCTGCCCCTGCCGCGCCTGATGTCCTTCCACGAGGACACCTTCGACCTGCCGCCGTGGGCCACCCTGCTGGTGCGGGGCGCCCGGTGCCGCAACCAGTGTTTCCGCGTGGGCAACGCCTCGTACGGGTTCCAGTTCCACCTGGAGGTGGATTCCGCCATAGTGCAGGACTGGGTGGACATGCTCCGCAAGGGGCGCCTGGGCGAATACGCGACCTGCCGAGAAAAATACGACGACGCGTACTTCGAGGGCCTGACCCGCGACCTGCCCCTGCTGGTGGAGGCCTGCGGGGCGTTCTGCCGCAAGGTGGCGGCGGCGTGGCTGGCCCTTGCCCGGCGGGAAGGGCGTTGAGGCCGCCCCGGCGCAGGCCGGGCGGGAGCGCCTGTGGTCGGGGCCATGCCCGTACGCTTTGAAATCGCACGGCGAAAGCGCACGCCCCGTATCCTCCATGGCGAAAGGGTGTGGAGGTTGATCGCGCCTAGTGCAGTTCGCGTCCAACCCACACTGCGCGGCCAAGGATGCGGATGCCGTCGGCCAGACCGTCGCGCACATCGATCGCCAGGGGCGGACAGGCCGCGTTGTAGCCGGTGAGAAGCAGCTTGCCGGGCACGGCGTTGCTGACCTTGAGGTACACCATGCCCTCGACATCCACGGCGTATACCTTGCCCGGACGTGTGTCGCGTTGGCTCTGGTCGATCAGCACCGCGTCGCCGTTCAGGACGTAGGGCTCCATGCCGTCACCGTCGACACGCATGAGCACCATGCTCGACGGCGTTCCCCGGCGCTGCAGGAACTCCGTCCTGAAGGCGTATTCCCCTTCCGCGCCCTCCCGCGAGGCGAAAGCGCCGTTTTCCGTCGAGAGCCGGGCCGCCACCATCGGCACCATGACAAATTCGCAACCGGCGCCTTCGGGCATTGCCGACGATGGCGCGGGCCTGTCTGCCGCGCCTTCGGGCCGTTGCGTCTGGCGCATGGGACCCTTTCCCAATAACAGCCAGTTGGGATTCACATCGAGCATCAGGCAGACATGGCTTGCAAATGCAATGTCCGGCAGGGAATCGCCACGCTCGTATCTTCCGAGAGTGGTTTGCGGCACCCCGATGATTTGTGCAAATCTGGCTTGACTGATTTGCCCGCGCAGCTCCTTGAGCCGTTTCTGAATGTTGCTCATACCGCAACTGTTCCACTTGAAAAGGTTTTATTGTGGGTTGCTCTTGTAATATCGGTGTAGTACTGCGAAGTTGCGTGATAGTGCGATAAGAGTTGGTGCTGGGTGTTTTAGCTGTTTTTGGCTTGATTTGCCGCTGGATCCGGATTATGAATGAGCTAATAATGGCTTGCAAAAGGTTGCACATGGCCCCACAAAAGCCAACCTACCTGCCCCGCTGTCATGGGTCAACGGCAACGATACATTACGGATCGGGCGGCCTTTCCATCCTGAAGCCTGCATGCCCGACGGTGAGCAGCGGCGGTTTCTTTCGGGGGGGGGCGGCCATGATGGGCGCTGTCGGCCTGCGTTTGCCGTGAGCCACATCGCGGCAGGGCGGCGAGGCCTGTAACATTTGTGCAGGCGGCGGATGTCATGTCGGCCGGAGGGCGCGCAAGCCGTGGGGCAACGGTCGGGCGTGCCAGCAGGATGTGGAATCCCCGAAACCGCAAGAGACTGTGGGAGGAAAGAACATGATGAATCTGGAACAGCGGCAGCTTTGCGGAGTGCGCCGGGCACGGATGCGCTTTCGGATTCGCGAGGTATTGGACCGTAACAACACCAACGCCAAACGGATAGCGGAAGCCCTTGGCATTTCCCATCAGGCTGTCCTCAAAGTGTTGCAGGGCAACTCGCATTCGATTCGGGTTCTTGATGCCTTGCGGGCGGCGGGTGTGCCGGAACGGTACCTGTTCGACCCCCGGTCCGAGCACGCCATGGAACTGGTGCCCACGTAAGAGGAAGGGACGGGGACGTGATGCTCCAGGGCATCGCCTTGACTGTCCCCGACAATGCGAACCTGGAAATAGAATCCGGCGAGTTGCGCATTGCCGGGAGGGAAGCCTTTCTGACGGGCGTCAACGCAAGGATCGGCACCTTCGATGGCGATGGAGCGGTGTTCCTCAGCCAGCTCAAGGCGTTGATCACGTCACTGGACGGCACTCCCTCGCATGCCGCAACGGCGTCTCTGGTGGCATGCCCCTTGTCCGGGCAGGCCGTGGACATGGGCGGCAAACGCCTGTTCGTCCTGGCGCTGCGCAACGCCACGGAACTGCGGAAGATGCAGGAGGTGATGGCCCAGGCCGAAAAGGCGCTGTCGGCGGGCGACATGGCGGCGGGCATCGCCCACGAGATCAACAACCCCCTGGGGGCCATCATGCAGGCCTCGCAGAACATGCAGCAGCGCATGAACACCGTGCTGCCCGCCAATGTCGCCGCAGCGCAGGAGGCGGGGCTGGACCTTGATGCCCTGCAACAATATTTGCGGATACGCAAGGTGGACCGGCTCATCGAGGATATCCGGACTGCCGCCGTCCGTATTTCGGATATCATCCGGCACATGCTGGATTTCAGCCGCAGCAGCGCCGCGCGCAGCACCGCCTGCGACCTGAGGGGGCTTGTGGACCGCGCCGTGAACCTGGCAGCCAGCGATTACGACCTGAAGAAGAATTACGATTTCAGAAAGATCACCATCGATAACCGCATGGCGGACGACCTGCCCCTGGTGCCCTGCGTGGAGACCGAGGTGGAACAGGTGCTGCTGAACCTGCTGCGCAACGCGGCACAGGCCCTGTCTGGGATGACCCAGCCCCGCGACGACCCGCGCATCGTGCTGCGTGCCTTTCCGCTGGAGGGCTGGCTGCGCCTGGAGGTGGAGGACAACGGCCCCGGCATGCCGCCGGAGGTGCAGCGCCGCATCTTCGAGCCGTTCTACACCACCAAGCCGCCGGGGGTAGGGACGGGCCTTGGCCTGTCGGTGTCGTACTTCATCATCACCAAGGGGCACGAAGGACGCATGACCGTGGAATCGCATCCCGGCGAGGGCAGCGTGTTCCGCGTCGACCTGCCCGTGGGGAAACCGGTCGCTCCGGATGAAGGAACACAGTCCCCCACCGATGGGGCTTCGGGCGGTGAGAGAGGGACCGGGGGAAAACCCGTCGGCTAGCATGCTTTCGGGCAAGGCGGGAGCGGTCGGGGGAGCGGAGCCGCAGGAATTTTCCGACTCCGGCGTTCGGCTCTCCGGCCCGCGCATGTTCATGCCATGACGCACAAGGCCCCCGGCTCAAGCCGGGGGCCTTTCCGCGTGGCCGTGCAGGGTGACCCGCGGACAGGAGGATGCATCAAGGAACCGATGCATCACGGATGTTCCGTCCGGCATTCCACCGGTCGCGGGGTGCAGCCCGCGTCGCCGGAGCGCCGGACCGCCGGAGCGGAGGAGGCGGCAGCCGGGCCGCCCTCCGGAACAATGGTGCGCGCCCGG
>NZ_VRYY01000123.1 GCF_015731765.1 Nitratidesulfovibrio oxamicus | reverse complement strand
ATGGCGCGGTCCATCCGCGCGTTGCGCGTGGCCTGCCCGGCGGCAGAGGCGTTCGGGACGGACACCGGCACGCCGCAGACACAGGACGCCTGACGGGGAGGGCCTTGCTGACAGGCAGGGCCTTGCTGACGGGCGCGGGGCGGCGGGTCGATAGCAGCGTCCGGCCATCTCCCTTGCCGGGCCGCACCGGCTGCTGCCAGCCGCTGCCGTTTCCCCATCGGCCCGACTTCCCGTCGGCCTCCATCGTCACCCGATCGGTCCCATTCAGGTTGACACCACCCGCCATCTCTGGAAGACCGTCCCGATACCATGCAGAGGGGTTGCAGACCATGATCGACATCGACACCCAGTTGGAACGCATCAAACGCGGCATGGCCGAGCTCATCGACGAGGCCGAACTGCGCAAGAAGATCGCGCGCGGCGCGCCGCTGCGCATCAAGGCGGGCTTCGACCCCACCGCGCCGGACCTGCACCTGGGCCACACGGTGCTCATCCACAAGCTGCGCCATTTCCAGGAGCTTGGCCACACCGTCATCTTTCTGATCGGCGATTTCACGGGGCAGATCGGCGACCCTTCGGGCCGCTCGGACACCCGTCCGCCGCTGACGCCGGAACAGATCATGGAAAACGCCGAGACCTACAAGAAACAGGTCTTCAAGATACTGGATCCGGAAAAGACCGAGGTGGATTTCAACTCGCGCTGGATGAACGCCTTTTCCGCCGCGGACTTCGTGCGCCTGGCCTCGCGCTACACCGTGGCCCGCATGCTGGAGCGCGACGACTTCGAAAAGCGCTACCGCGAGGGGCGGCCCATCGCCATCCACGAATTCCTGTACCCGCTGGTGCAGGGGTACGATTCCGTGGCCCTGCGCGCCGACGTGGAACTGGGCGGCACCGACCAGAAATTCAACCTGCTCGTGGGGCGCACCCTGCAATCCCAGTACGGGCAGGAGCCGCAGTGCATCCTTACCGTGCCCCTGCTTGAAGGGCTGGACGGCGTGAAGAAGATGTCGAAATCCCTCGGCAACTACGTGGGCATCGACGAGCCGCCGTCCGACATGTTCGGCAAGATCATGTCCGTGTCCGACGACCTCATGTGGCGGTACTACGAACTCATCTCCGCCCGCTCGCTGGACGACATAGCGGACATGAAGCGCCGCGTGGAAACTGGCGAGGCGCACCCCAAGGCCGTGAAGGAAGACCTGGCCTTCGAGATCACCGCCCGCTACCATGGCGACGACAAGGCCGCCGAGGCCCGGCAGGGCTTCAACGCCGTGTTCGCGGGCGGCGGCGTGCCGGATGATGCGCCCGAACACACCTGTGCCCGGGGCGAGGACAGCACCCCGCCGGTGTTCCTGGAAGCGGCGGGGCTGGTCAAGTCGCGCGGCGAGGCCAAGCGGCTGGTCAAGGAAGGCGCCCTGTCCGTGGACGGCGTGCGCTGCGATGACGCCATGGCTCCGCTGGCCCCCGGCAGCTACGTGATCAAGCTGGGCAAGAAGCGCTTCCTGCGCCTGACCGTGACGGGGTAGCCCCGGCCCGCATCGGCGAGTTTGCTGTCACACCGCAATACATCGCGTTTACAGACATTCGCATGGCATCCTCACGCCGCTCCGGTTCGCCGGGGCGGCGTTTTTCTGTTTCTTGGCGCCTTGTGTGTAAAGATGTGTAAAGGGATGCCGATATGACCTTGTGACGGCAACCAGTCACGGGGTGACGCCATGATCCTTTCCCCCATCTCCGGCTACCTGCTGCGCGAATCGCAGGAAAGACAGCAGGAGGCCCGCCGCGCCCGGTACGGCACCGGGCCGGTAAGCCTGCGCGGCAGCCTGACCGATGCCTACGATACCGTGTCCACTCGCACGCCCGACGTGGTGTTCGAGTTCGGCGATGTTTCGCGTGCGCGCCAGAATCAGGACGACGCCTACGATTATCTTCTGGCCGGGGGCGATGTGCTGCAAGGGGGCAAACCCATCACGCACGTGACGAAATCCGGCTTGCTGGTTGAGGTGGGGCCCACGATCGTTCGAGGTCAGGACGGCAGCACGGCCATGGGATGGGCCGTATCGTTCAGCCGCAATGGTGAACTGGTGGGGGGCGACCTCATCCGGAGGGACACCCGGGTGGTGGAAAATGCCGACGGCACGGTGAGCCTGGAGGCGGCACCCGACGGCGAAACCCTGGACGGCACCGAGGAGGGCGACTTCTTCATCCGGCTGAGTGACCGGCAGGTGCGCGCGGGTGGCGGTGACGACGTGGTCATCTCGCTGGGCGGCAGCGGCGGGGTGGACGGCGGCACCGGTAACGATGCCATTCTGGGCATGTTTCGGGGCGTGGCCGCCGAAGGCCCCGAAGGGCTGGCCCGGCTTGACGGGGGAGAGGGCGACGACCTGATCCGTGCCGACAACGGCGTGCACGTGGCGCTGGTTGGCGGCACCGGCAACGACACCCTGGATGGCGCCGTGGCCCATGCGCTGGTGCGCGGCGGCGAGGGCGACGACACGCTGAAGGGTGAGGCGCACTATGCGGTCATGGACGGGGAGGACGGCAACGACCGCTACGAAATGGACCTGGCCGCCTGGTCGCAGGTGGCGGGCGGCAACGGCGACGACGCGCTGACCGGCACGTTCCTGCGTTCCGACATGACGGGTGGCGAAGGGGACGACACCTTTGATGGCCGGTTCCAGGTTGCCGATCTTCTGGGCGAGTCGGGGGATGATACCTTTCGGGGGATGTACGAGCGCGGCAGGGCGGACGGCGGCGAGGGCGACGACACCTTTGCCGCTGAAGCTGCGCATACCACGGAGTTTGCGGGCGGGGTGGGAGACGACACCCTGCGCTCCCTGACCTCGTTCTTCGCCAGCTATGACGGCGGCGAGGGAGACGACGTGGTGGAACTGGGGCGCAGGCGGCGGCTCAGTCCATCGGGCGACTACGTGCCGGGTGGCCTGTCGCACGTGGGCTGGAAGGTGGAGGGCCTTGCGGGCGACTACTACGCCGAAGGCGACCTGGCCCACAACACGGTGCGCGGCGGCGAGGGCGCGGACGACCTGACCGTGTACGGGGCGCCGGACGACCGGCGCGGGCTGGATGATCCCGCGCGGGTCAGCGGAGGCAAGGGGCGCGACGTGGTGGCCATCTACGGGGCCATGCAGCGGTTGGGGCAGCTGTACGGAGAAGAGGAAGACGGAGAAATGGGGGTCTTGCTGCTGCCGTATGTGTAGCGTCGGACAGGATGCCTGTCCTGCGGCGCTGCCTGGAACAGTGTTTCCGGCGGCGTTTTTTTGCGTCCGCTGCCCACTCCGGCTGGATCGCATGGCCTGCGGCATGCGTGTTGGGCGCGCGGCGGAGCCGACGCGCCTCCACGGGGTATCCGCCAAGAGGGCAGGCGGGTAGGGTTGTCCCGCGTTGTGGCGCACACCCCTTCTCATGAAAGCGCAACTGCTCTATGGTGCTGGCAGGATCAGCAATCCGGAAGCATGGAGCAAGTATGAGCGCGAAGCCGGGAAAGAATGTGTCTGGGTGGTCGCCGGCGGCCATTGCAGTGCGTGGGAAAGCGTTGTGGGCCTTGCGGCGGGTGCGCCGCTGGACGTACACCGTTGCCGCCATCGTCGCGGCCTGGGGCGTGCTGGCCGGGCTGGCCATGCCTCCGCTGTTGCGCGGCGTGCTGGAAGACCAGTTGTCCGACAAGCTGCAGGTGCGCTGCACCGTGGAAAAGGTGCGCTTCAACCCGTATTCGTGGGCGCTGTCCATCCAGGGCGTGCGCGTGCCCAACCCCACCGGCGACGGCGACATGCTGACCTTCGACGCGCTGGAATTCTCGCCCGGGCTTTCCGCCGCCTTGCGCCTTGCCCCGGTGCTGGCCTACGTGCGGCTGGTGAACCCGGTGGTGTACGTGGCCCACTTCGGCGACGGGCGCTACTCCTTCTCGGAGTTCATCCCGCCGGAGGGAGAAGGCGGCGGGAAACAGGAGAGCGCCGACCGATCGGACGGCGCGGACAAGCCCCTGTTCCCCTTCGCGGCCAGCAATTTCGAGGTGGTGAACGGCACGGTGATCTTCCACGACGCGCCGCAGAAGACCATCCACACCATCACGGAATTGCAGTTCGTGGTGCCGTTTACCTCCACCATGCAGCGCGACCGCGAGCGGATCATCACCCCCAGCCTCAACGCCACAGTGGACGGCAGGGCGCTGAACGTGCAGGGGCGGCTGCTGCCCTTTGCCGAGCACCTGCGCACGGAGTTCGACGTGGTCACCGACGAGGTGGACCTGACCCAGTACCGCGAATATCTGGCCGCGTTCACGCCGCTGCGCCTGGAATCGGGGCGGCTGGGCGTGAACCTGAAGCTGGTGGTGGAACAGCCCGCCGCGCACGACGTGGAGTTCGGGCTGGCGGGGTCCGTGACCCTGAACGACCTGCGGGTGAACGCCCCCGACGGCAAGGAGCCGGTGCTGGGGCTGACCTCCGGCGTGGTGGAGGTGGAGGAATTTTCGTTGCTGGACCGGCACGTGGACGTGCGCCGGGTGGATCTGGACGGGCTGCTGGCGCGGGTGGGGCGGCTGGCCGACGGCAGCATCGACTGGCTGGGCTTCGTGGCCCCGGCAGGCGGGAAGCGCCAGGCGCCGGTTCAGGCGAAGCAGGGCCAGGAAAAACAGGGACTGGCCGGAAGGGCAGCCGGAACGCAGGCCGGGCCGCAGAACGGAACGATGGCCGCCAGCGCCCCCGTTGCAGTCAACGGGGCCAATGGAATTGGCGGGGCAGGCGGCCAGACTGCCAAGGCTCCGGCGTCGGCCCCAACTCCTGCCAAGGAGCCGGCGGACCAGCCGCCCTTTGTGGTCAACGTGCGCACCCTGGGGCTGCGCGATGCCACGGTGGTCTGGAAGGACGCATCCGTGCCCGGCGGCGCGGTGGTGCGCCTGAGCGGCCTTGATGCCACCCTGACCGATTTCGCCACGCCCGGCGGCAAGCAGCAACCCAAGGGCGGCGGGGCGTTCACCGCATCGCTGCGCATGGACGACGGCACCGGCAAGGCGGGTGCGCCCGGAAAGGCCGGAGAATCCGCCAAGAACGGCGCAGGCATCCTGAAGGCCGAGGGCACGCTGACCCTGGAACCGCTGGGCGTGGCCCTGCGGCTGGACGCCCGCGATTTGCCCCTGCTGCCGGTACGCGGCTACGTGGCCCAGGCCCTGCCCCTGTCGCTGGACGCAGGAACGGCGGGCGTGCAGGGCGAGATCGACCTTTCGCTGGCCGGACCCGATGCCCCCGGTCTGATGGTACGCAAGGGCGCGGCACAGGTTTCGGGGCTGGTTCTGTCACTGGCCGGGCAGAAACAGCCGTCGGTGAACCTTGGCAGGCTGGATGTGGCCGACACCAGTGTGGACCTTGCGGCGCGCAGCGTGGCCGTGGGGCCTGTGACGCTGACGAAACCCGACGTGCGGGTGGTGCGCGGCAAGGACGGCGCCATCGACCTTGCCGCGCTGGCGGGCGGTCCGGCCACGGCAGAGCCCGCCAGGGCCCAGATCGGCAAGGCCACGCCGACAGGGACACAGCCGGCAGGAGCCCGCTCCGTGCGGGGCAAGGGGCAGGAGCGCCCGACGGCGCGAGGGACTTCGCGCACAGCGCCGCAGAAGTCCGCCGCCGCGCCGGAGGGACCGGAGTGGCAGGTGTCCGTGGCCGCGCTGCGTATGGACGAGGGCCGCGTGACCTTCGAGGACCGGCAGCCCAAGGATGCGGGCGTACTCGCTCTGGAAGGGATGCGTCTGGTCACCGGTCCGCTGTCGCTGCAGCGCGGCGCGCCGCTGGACGTGGATTTCGGGGCGCGCTGGCAGAAGCAGGGCACCATCGGCATCAAGGCCAAGGGCACGGCGCAGCCGCTGCACATGACCGTGGACAGCAAACTGGCCAAGGTGGACCTGCGCCCGCTGGACCCGTATCTGGGTGAGGTGACCGACCTGCTGTTCGGCAGTGGCGAGGTGTCGTCGGAACTCAGGGTGGCCCTGCGCGAGCAGGCCGCCCCGGCGGCTCCGGCGGGCAGGGCGCGTCCGCGCCCGCAGGCGGGA
>NZ_VRYY01000133.1 GCF_015731765.1 Nitratidesulfovibrio oxamicus | reverse complement strand
GGGGCCGCGCTGCGCCGCATGGCGGGTTATCCAGCGGGCGAGCACGGCGGAAAGGCGCGTCTCCTGCGCCAGGGTGGGCATGCACGGCCCGGCGCGTTCCATGTCGCGATGCAGGGCGTCGATGGCCGCCGCCAGTTCCGGGTCGTCCAGTACGCCGCTGGCGAAATCGGGCAACGCGCCGTGCGGCAGGCCCGCCTCTTCACCGGCCATGCGCACGATGTCCGGGGCGAGATAGAACATCCGGTAGGCCCAGCCTGCGTCGCCAGCACCGTGCCCGTCGTGCGTCTCTCCGGGGGCCACCAGGTTCACCGCGCCGGGCGCGGCCACGTGGTCGCGCCCCAGATAGCGGAAACGCAACGCCCCTCCCTCGATGACGCCCAGCGCGTACCCTTCGTGAAAGTGCCGGGCGAACACCTGCCGCGTGTAACGCGCCCGCAGCAGATCCAGCCCCGGCAGGCGCGAGGCGGCCATCCAGCTCACATCATCCTTCTGGGCAACATTGCCCTTCGGGGCGCGGGGCGCGGACGGGGTATCGGTTCTGGCGGTACGGGCGCACATGCATCTCCTGTGCGGCAGACGGCGCGGAAACGCAAGCCCCTCCGCGCGCGGGCACGCGGAGGGGCTGCAAGGGGATGAGGCGGAGGGAGATTTCTAGGAACGGCTGGCAGCTTCCATGGCCGCAGTTGCTGCGGGAGCGTCCGCTTCCGCCTGCCCCGCGGACGCGTCGCGCCCGTCCCGTTCATGCTGCTGCCCATGCTGCTGCCCGTGCTGCTGCCCGTGCTGCTGCATGATCCGGGCGTAACGCTCGGCCAGGATGGAGCACACGAACAACTGCAACTGATGGTAGAACATGATGGGCAGCACGATGACCCCCAGCGCCGGATGCGCGCCGAACAGCAGCCGGGCCATGGGCACGCCGGAGGCCAGGGTCTTCTTGGAACCGCAGAACACGGCGGCGATCTCGTCGGGCTTGTCGAAGCCCAGCGCACGGGCCACCACGGTGTTCAGCACCAGCACCACCAGCAGGATGAGGGCCGCGCCGCCGATGGTCAGGACCAGCAGGTCCATGCCGTGGTCGCGCCACAGGCCACCCAGCACGGAATCGCAGAACGAATTGTACACCAGGATCAGGATGGCCACCTTGTCGAAGGTGTTCACCTTCTTCTTGTGGCGGGCCATGAAGGCGCCCAGCCATGGGCGGGCCAGTTGCCCCAGCACGAAGGGCAGGAACAGCAGCCCGGCGATATTGATCATGGCGTCGGTAAGCGACAGCGCCCCGCCCTGCGTTCCGGCGGCCATGGCGATGATCACCGGGGTCAGGAAGATGCCCAGCAGGCTGGACAGGGTGGCGTTGAAGATGGCCCCCGGCACGTTGCCGCGGGCGATGGCCGTCATGGCCACCGACGAGGATATGGTGGACGGCAGCGCGCACAGGTACAGGAAGCCCAGCATCAGATCCGCCGGGATCAGGCCGTCGAAGGCGAAGCGGAAGCCGAACCACAGCAGCGGAAACACCACGAAGGTGGTCAGTTGCACCATGGTGTGCAGCTTCCAGCGGGACATGCCGTGGCGCATGCTTTCGGAAGAAATGCCCGCGCCGTGGAACAGGAAGATCAGGAATATTCCCGCATTGCCCAGCATGTCGGCGTGCAGGATGCCGCCGCTGGCCCCCAGCCCGGGGAACAGCGTGGCCAGCGCCACTACGCCCAGCATCCCGGCCAGAAACCAGTCCTTGGCCAACCGTCGTGCGTACTTCGCAAACATGATCGTCTCTCCATGAAGTCTGGGGGTCTGCGTGCGGCCAGTGCGCCGCCCGCACCAGACATCTAGCCACCCGCGCACCTTCCTGCTAACGACATGAAGACAAGATATGTCGGGAATACGCCAAACAATGCCCCCCCGTACCGACCCCGCTGTCCCGCATGGCCAGCCGACCTGCCGGATACACACCAGCACCCAGACCATCTCCCGACCGAAGAAGGTCGCCGCATGACCATCCCCCGCGCCATACCCGACATCGCCGCCCTGCCCCGCCCCGTGTTCGCCCGCGCGGAATCGCTGTCCGCCGGGTCGTGGACGCACCCGCACAGCCACGACTGGGTACAGTTCAGTTATGCCGTGCTCGGCGTGCTGGAAATACGCACCCGCCAGGGCAGTCACATGGCTCCGCCGCAACGGGCCATCTGGATACCGGCGGGCCTGCCGCACGAGGTGATGACCAGCGGCCCGGCGGAACAGCGCAGCCTGTACATCGACCCCGCCGCACTGGCCCCGCTGTGGGGCGCCGCGCCCGCCCGCTGCCGGGTGGTGGAGGTGACGCCGCTGGCCCGCGAACTGGTGCTGGCCTTCACCCTATTGTCCAGCGATTATGACGAGCACGGCGCGCACGGGCGACTGGTGGGGGCATTGCTGGACGAACTGGTGGCCCTGCCGGAGGCCGGGCTGTCGCTGCCGCTGCCTGCAGATGCCCGGCTGGCAGCCCTGTGCGAGGCCATGCTGGACGCCCCCGGCGAGGACCATTCCCTGCCGCGTCTGGCCGCGCGGGCTGGCATGAGTGACCGAACCCTTACCCGGTTGTTCCGGGCCGAAACGGGTCTTTCACTGCGCGAATGGCGCCAGCGGGCCCGCATGCTGGCCGCCCTGCCGGAACTGGAACGGGGACGCGGGGTCACTGCCGTGGCGCTGGAGATGGGGTACGACTCCACATCGGCCTTCATCGCCGCCTTCCGCCAGCTGATGGGCCGCACGCCGGGGGAATTCTTCAGCCATGCGGCGCGGGGGTAGTCGTGCCGCCAAGACTGAACGCGAAGGTCGGCGGCCTCCATGAGCAGGTCCGGCCAACAAATCGAAAACGCCGGGAAGGGTACCCTTCCCGGCGTCGTTCATACGTTGGCAGCCTGTGCGGTTTTGCGATTTACTCCTGCGCCCAGGCCTTGGCCCGCTCCACAGCCCGCTGCCAGTCGTACACCAGCTTTTCGCGGGTTTCGGCGGACATGTTGGGCTCGAAGCGGCGGTCAAGCTGCCACATGGCTTCGATTTCCTCTTCGCTCTTCCAGAAGCCCACGGCCAGACCGGCCAGGTAGGCCGCGCCCAGCGCCGTGGTTTCCGTCACCTTGGGCCGTTCCACCGGCACGCCCAGCACGTCGGCCTGGAACTGCATCAGCAGGTTGTTGCGGGTGGCGCCGCCGTCGGCGCGCAGGGCCGCCAGCTTGATGCCCGCGTCCTTCTGCATGCAATCCATGATGTCCAGGGTTTGCAGGGCGATGGATTCCAGCGCCGCACGGGCGATATGGGCCTTGGTGGAGCCGCGGGTGATGCCCACCATGGTACCGCGCGCGTACTGGTCCCAATGGGGCGCGCCAAGGCCCGCGAAGGCGGGCACCAGGAACACGCCGCCGTTGTCCGGCACGCTCAGGGCCAGCTGTTCCACCTCGGGGGCGTCCTTGATGATGCCCAGGCCGTCGCGCAGCCACTGCACCACCGCACCAGCGATGAACACGCTGCCTTCAAGGGCGAAGTACCGGCCCGAAGGCGTGGCCCAGGCCATGGTGGTCAGCAGGTTGTTCTTGCTGGCGTGCACTTCCTTGCCGGTGTTCATGAGCATGAAGCAGCCGGTGCCGTAAGTGTTCTTGGCCATGCCGGGCTTCAGGCAGGCGTTGCCGTAGGTGGCGGCCTGCTGGTCGCCCGCGTTGCCGGCAATGGGAATGGCCTTGCCCAGGAACTCCGGATGGATCTCGCCCACCACTTCGGACGAGCGGGTCACCGTGGGCAGCATGGAACGCGGCACGCCCAGAATGCCCAGCAGTTCGTCGTCCCACTGGCCGGTGTTGATGTTGAACAGCAGGGTGCGGCTGGCGTTGGATTCGTCGGTGGCGTGCACCTTGCCCTTGGTCAGGTTCCAGATGAGCCAGGTGTCGATGGTGCCGAACAGCAGTTCGCCCTTTTCGGCCTTGGCGCGGGCGCCGGGCACGTTTTCAAGGATCCAGCGCACCTTGGTGCCGGAGAAGTAGGCGTCAAGCACAAGGCCGGTCTTCTGGCGAAAGGTGTCGGCCAGGCCGCGCGCCTTCAACTCGTCGCAGAAGCCCGCCGTGCGGCGGTCCTGCCACACGATGGCGTTGTAAACCGGCGCGCCGCTGGCCTTGTCCCAGACCACCGTGGTTTCGCGCTGGTTGGTGATGCCCGCGGCCACCACCTGAGAACCGTCAATGCCCGCCTGCTTCAGGCAGTCGCGCATGACCCACGATTCGGTGTCGAAGATCTCGTTGGCGTTATGCTCCACCCAGCCCGGCTGCGGGTAGATCTGGGTGAATTCCTTCTGGGAAATCTGGATGATGTCGCCTTCGCGCGAAAAGAGGATGGCGCGAGAGCTGGTGGTGCCCTGGTCAAGTGCGAGAACGTACTTGGTCATGTCGTGCTACTCCCTGGGTTGGGGGATTGCTGCACGGGCGGCGGGAATGCGTCCCGGCCGCCCGCCGGGAACACCTTCAACGAATGCAAACCGGTTTTTTTGTCCGCCTGCAAGGCTACTGTCTGGCATGCGCAAAAAAGACGGCTTGCATCACCATTAGGCGGACTGGGCCTTGTGCACGGCGCCCGTGGTCCAATCGTAGATGAATGCGCCAAGCGGGCCGCCGACCAGCGGGCCGACGATGGGCACCAGCACGATGCCGGGTTCCATCAGGTTGGGCTGGGTAAAGCCCGCCACCAGGGCGAAGAAGCGCGGACCAAAGTCGCGCGCGGGGTTGATGGCGTACCCGTGCATGGCGCCAAGGCTCATGCCGATGGCCACCACCAGCAGCGCCACCAGGATGCCGCCGATCCAGCCGATGTTGTTCTTGCCCGCGAAGTCGCCGATGGCGAGGATGCCGAACATCAGCACCGCGGTACCGATGATCTGGTCGATGAAGCCCGGCAGGTAGGAGGTGGTGATGGCCGGGAAGGTGCAGAAGATGCCTGCTGTGCTGGCCAGTTGCGGATCGACGCCGACCCACTTGGCGTGGAAGTCGATGAACACGATGGCCGCCCCGGCAAAACCGCCCGCCACCTGCGCGACGGAGTACGGCAGCACCTTCTTCCAGGGGAAGCGACCAGTGGCCGCCAGCGCCACGGTGACGGCGGGGTTGATGTGCGCGCCCGAGGGCAGGCCGGCCATGATGC
Source organism: Nitratidesulfovibrio oxamicus (assembly GCF_015731765.1). GTDB lineage: Bacteria > Desulfobacterota > Desulfovibrionia > Desulfovibrionales > Desulfovibrionaceae > Cupidesulfovibrio > Cupidesulfovibrio oxamicus. The sequence goes on along the minus strand of NZ_VRYY01000133.1, from coordinate 18,377 downwards.
CCAGCAGCACGGCGAGACCCCACCCGAAGGTGATGTTGTCCCAGGTAATGTTCAGGCCCTTGCCGAAAAGCACGGTCATGGCCACGTTGCCGGCACCGAAGATGATCAGGACCATGGTGCCCATGAATTCGGACACCATTTCCCGTCCCAGCGAAAGTTCCTTCATAGAATCCTCCTGATGGTACACCCTCTCTTGGATACGCGGAGCACCCTGCGTTCTCCGCGCGGTGATCGGCACCCTGGCGGGTGCGCATCCCGCCTCGTCCATCCGTGAAGTCCGATGTCGAGGATGTCTGGCGGGTTAGGCGCCTGGGAGTTGCGTCCCTCCTTGCGACACGCCGGGTCTGCACCAACCCGGTGAATCCGTTGACGGTTCAAATCTCGCTTGCGCGGCGGGGCGGGCCCCTCGCGCCATGTTCCGGGCAACCGCCCGAAAATTCCGCCTGGCATGGCACGGTGACTGTCCCGTGGCGACCCGTACGCCGCACGCATCAACCGAAGCGCGGGGCGGGCAGGGTTCATCCCTTCCCCCGCCCCGCGTGGCAAACCTTAATCCCTGGGCGCGCGCCACCCCGAAAGATACGTTTCGAGGTATTGCAGTTCCGCGTCGGTCCGGGCTGCATCCCAGCCGAGTTCGGCGGCCATGACCCGGGCAACGCCCGGCGCGGCCTGAAGCGTGTGCTCCACGTCCAGCAGGCCCATGGGCAGGCGGCGCACCAGCACGTCCACAAGCTTCATGGCCAGTTCGTTGCGCACGATGAAGGCAACTTCGGCCATGATGTGCGGGTGGTCGGGGTGCACGCGGTCACCCAGGTTCTCGTCGCGGGCGATGGCCAGCACCTGCCCCGTCTCGTCGCCGTAGGTACCGTGCAACGCCTTGGCCAGTTCCACCGGCACGCCGTATTCGCGCGCGATTTCGGTGTGGCCGCCGGGAATGAACCCGCGCGCGCCGACAACCTTCAGGTGGCGGGTCACGCAGGGGCGCGTCAGGTTCAGGCCAAAGGCCACGTCGGCGCGGTCCACGGTGTCCTGGGCCATCATGCGGTAGCTGGTCCACTTGCCACCCGCGATGGTCAGCAGCCCGGCGGGCGAGACATCGATGACGTGGGTGCGGGCCAGTTCCTGGGTGCTGCCCTTGCCGGGCGCGAACACCAGCGGCCGCAGCCCGCTCCACACCGCGCGCACGTCGCCCCGCGTGACGGGCCGCGACAGGTACTTGCTGGCGTAGCGCAGCAGGTAGTCGATGTCGGCCACATCGGGCACGGGGTCGTGCTCGGGGTTGGCGTGCTCGTCGGTGGTGCCGAAGACCACGTGATTCTGCCACGGGATCATGAACAGCACGCGACCGTCTTCGGTCTTGGGAATCATCAGCGAAAGGTCCGGCGGGGTGAAGCCCGCCTCGAGCACGATATGGATGCCCGAGCTGACCTTGAGGATCTCGTCCGCGCCGGGGTCGTCCATGCGGCGCACTGTGTCGGCCATGGGGCCGGTGGCGTTGATGATGCCCCTGGCGCGCAGGGTCCACGTTTCGCCGGTCAGCATGTCGCGCAGTTCCGCCCCGCGCAGCCGTCCCCCTTCCTTGATCAGTCGGGTGACTTCCACGTGGTTGCAGCAGGTGGCCCCGTGGGCGTTGGCGGTGCGCGCAAGGGCCACGGCCATGCGCGCATCGTTGAACTGGCCATCCCAGTAAGTGACGGCGGCCTTGTAGTCGCCCATGCGCAGGGTGGGGAACATGCGTTCCGCTGCCCGCTTGCCCACGAACTTGCTGTGGCCAAGGCCAAGGCGCCCGGCCAGCAGGTCGTACAGGGTAAGCCCCGCGAACATGTAGCCCGCATCCTTCCAGGTGGGCACGGGCGTCAGCAGGCGCACCGCATGGGCCAGATGGGGGGCGTTGGCCAGCAGAAAGCCGCGTTCGCGCAGGCCTTCACGCACCAGGCCGAACTGTTCGCGGTCGCACTGCAGCACCGCCTTTTCCAGGTAGCGCACCCCGCCGTGCACCAGTTTGGTGCTGCGACTGCTGGTGCCCTGCGCGAAATCGGCCCGATCGACCAGCGCGACGTCCAGCCCGCGCGTTGCCGCATCCACGGCCACGCCGCAACCGGTAGCCCCGCCGCCGATCACCAGAAGATCGAATTCGCGACCGGACTTCAGTCGTTCCAGCAACCCTGACCTGTTCATGCATCTCCTCCATGTTCCCGATCGAGCAGGCGCACCGCGGTGCTTTCGTCCGTGACCAGCACGTTGACGAAGCCGCCGGTAAGCGCCGCCCTTATGATCGCAGTCTTGTTCTCGCCGCCGGCGGCGGCGATGGTCATCGGTATGGAGCGCACCTCGTCGAGGCTTGGCCCCATGAAGCAGGCGTTCATGGGGTGTTCGACGGGCACGCCCGAAGCGTCGACGAAGGTGCCGAACACCTCGCCGACAGCCGTGGTGCGCTGCAACGAGCGCACGTCATCCTGGGTTATGGCGCCGAGCACCACGTTGGTGGCGTCGGTGGCAAGCTGACCAATGCCGATGAGCGCCACGTCCACCCGCACCGCCCGCGCGTACACGGAGCGGAACAGTTCCTGCGACTTCAGCAGGCGGCACGATTCCGGGCTGGGGGCGAACATGGGCGCGGCAATGTAGTAGGTCTGCGAGGCGCACAGGCGTCGCGCAAACGTTGCCACGATTTCATACGGATTGATCACCACGCTGTAGGGCAGGCCGCCGTACAGCGAAACCACGGTAAGCCCCTGTGCGGGCTTGCGCGGCACGGCGGTGGCGGCGGCGGCAACGGTGGTGCCCCAACCGAGGCCCAGCGACGAGCCGTCGCGCAGTACTCCGGAAAGGTACTGGGCGGCGGCGTGGCCAAGATTGCGGTTGAGCGATTTCTGCGAAGGCGGGGTGGGTATGACCACGGCGCGGCGCAGGCCGAAGGCGGCCTCCATGCTGCGCTCAAGCTCGTAGCAGACGGCCCGGTCGGCGTTGACAAGAATCTGCACGTAGCCCTCGTCGCGGCAGACCTGAAGCAGCCTGTTGACGCGCACCCGGCTGATGCCCAGCCAGTCGGCGACGTCGGACTGGGTCATGCCCTCGACGTAATAGGCCCAGGCTATGCGGCTTAGCAGCGCGCGTTCCGTGGGGTCGTGCATCATCTGCGTCTCCTGCCGCGCACGGCGGCGGAAGGTGGTACCGCAGACCCTGCGCGCGTTCCCTGTTGCTGGTCCGCAAGCGGTGCGAAACACCGGCTTGCGTCATGGCGCGCGGCCTGCCCGGCACTTTTGTTCACAGAACGTACATATGTCACATTTCTGCGGCATGGCAACAAAAATCTTGGAACGCCGCACAGAATTCTTTTGACATAAAAGATAAACGCATATGCTTTTGCCATGTTGCAACACACAATCTGCCAGCCCCCCCGAGCGTGCGCACTCCCATTCCTGAACGCATCCACGACGTTGGCGCGCACACTGCAAAAAAAACCCGGAGGCTCCAGGGAGCCGCCGGGACTGGAAATGCAAAGGGGCCGCCTTGCGGCGGCCCCGGAAACTCGGTGCTGCTGTGGACAGGGGAACGGCCCACCTAGAACGGCACGTCGTCCATGCCGCTGGCTTCGGAGGGGAAGGCCGGACCCAGGTCGTCGTCCATGCCGCCGTAGGGATCGCCCTGCGGGGCCTGACGGCGCTGGCCGCCCTGCCCACCCTGACCGCGCTGGCCGCCCTGCCCACCCTGACCGCCCTGACCACCCTGACCACCCTGGCCGCCGCCCTGACCACCGGAAGGCTGCTGACCCTGTTGGTAAGACCGGCGGGGAGCGCCGCCGCCTTCGGCGGGCTGAGCCCCCGCGCCTTCGCCGCGCCGGTCGAGGAACTGGACGCGCTGGGCCTTGATTTCTGTGGAGTAGCGGTCCTGGCCGTTCTGGTCCTGCCACTTGCGGGTTTGCAGGCTGCCTTCGACAAAGACAAGGCTGCCCTTGCCGAGGTAGTTGGCGCAGTTTTCCGCCGCGCGCTGAAAGACCACCACGGTGTGCCACTCCACGCGGTCGACCTTGTTGCCGTCGCGGTCGGTGTACGATTCGTCGGTGGCGATGCGCAGGTTGGCGATGGGGGTGCCGTTCTGGGCGTAGCGCAGTTCGGGGTCGCGGCCGAGACGTCCTATGATCATGACCTTGTTGAGCATGCGTATTTCCTTGCGATGGTCTGCTTTGTATGCGGTGGGGGCGGGACGGCGTTCGCCATCCCTATGGGGTGATACCGTGGGATGCGTTTTGTCGCAACCGTGATGCGCGGCGAAAGCGGGCCGGGGAATCGGCGGCGACGCCCCTGGGACACGCATGCAGGGCATGTACGCCGTACACCACGCCGCACAGTGCATGGGCCTTGCCCCCTGCCCTGCCCGGGCGAGGCCGCACATCGGCCTGAATGCTTGCGACTACCCCCTGCCTGTCCCCTACCCCCAACCAAAAAGTTTGTGGGAGGGGAAGGGGGTCGGGGGGAAGGGGAGGACACTTTTCAAAGTGTCCTCCCCTTCCCCCCGTTACGTTCTTTGCCTTTCCCTCTTCAAAAGTAGAAGGGACCGGCTTTATCTCTACTTCGCCTTCACCAGCGCCTTTTCGGCCTGGTCCAGGGCTTCTTCCAGTTCATCGGTGATGCGGTTGGCGCTGCGGGCGTCCCATTCGGCAAGGGCGGCGTCCAGCTTGTCGCGCAGGGCCACGATGGCGGGCACGCGGTCGGCCAGGGCGTCGCGCACGGGGGCATCCCACCCGGCAAAGCGCAGCCCGTCGTCAAGGGCCTGCACCAGTTCCAGCACGCCGCGCCGGTCTGCGGGGCCAAGCACCTGCCCGGCCACGGGCCGGACGAAGGGTTCGGGCCAGACAAGGGCCACCAGCAACGGCCAGGCCTTTTCCACGTCCTCGTCGCGGTAGGTGGAAGCCCACACGCGCACCTGCAACACCTTGCCCATGGCTTACTCCCGCTCTTCCCACTCGGTCTGCACGCGGGCCACCACGTCCTCGATGAGCGACAGCTGGTCCGGCGGGCACACGCCGATGAGGGGCTGGCCCGCATCCACGTTCTCGTTGTGCTGGAAGTACACGGCGTAGATGACGCCGCTGGGGCCGGAATAGGCCAGCGAGGCCTCGCGCTTCATGCGCGACATGATGAACAGGTCCATGCCCTCGTGCAGCGAGACGGAGCTGGCGCCGGAGGCCTTGACCTTCTTGTCCACGTCGGGCGCGAAGTAGTACTTGGCGCGTTCCGGCGCGACAAAGAGGTGCAGGGCCTTCTTGAGGATGATGGCCAGCACCTCGTCCTTGGACAGGAAGTGGCGCAGCCGCACGAGGGGGGTGCCCGCCTCGACGAAGGCGCCTTCCAGATGGCGCAGCACTTCCTTGACCTCGCCCTTTTCCACGGCGTGGATGGGCTTCTGGTTGCGCTCGCGCTCGATGGTGGCGAGCAGCGTGCCCTTCTTTTCCTTCCACGTGCCGGAAGGCCCGATGACCCGGGCGCCTTCGCGCACGTCCGTGAACGTGACCACGCCGGTGTGCGGCGCGGTGACGACGATCTCCTCGTAGGGAGACGCCTTTATCTCATCCAGCAATTGCGTGATGTCGAACACTGTCTCACCTGTTCCTTGCCGTGGCGCGGGCTACCGGTAGTAGAGGTTGCGGCCGCCCATGGTCAGAAGGGCCTGCTTCAGGTTCATGCGCGCGTCGCGGCGGTCCCAGATGCCCTGGATGTGCCCGCGCGACAGGGCGCGATAGGCCCGGTGGTAGTCCGGCGGGATGTCCACGCCCGTGGTCTCCTTGATGACGCCCGGCCCGGCGAAGCCGATGTTGGCCGAACGGATGGAGAACTGGTAGGGCGAGCAACCGAGGAAGCTGGCCAGCGGCCCGGCGTACGAATTGGTGTCGTACAGCACAAGGTACAGGCCCCCGGCCTCGATGTAGCGGCGCACGGCCATGGTGCAGCGGGGCATCTGGATGACGCCGTTGGTGCCTTCCTGGATGCGGATGCCCGCGGTGCCGTGCACGTAGGCCAGGAAGGGGTAGCGCTTCTTCTTGGCGCGCTCGGCGGCCTGGACGAACTTCTCGCCCTCTGCCGCACCCACGGAGCCGCCCCGGAACGGGGCGACCAGCATGGCCACCACCAGCTTCACGTTGTCGATGCGCGCCTCGAAGGTGACGCAGCCGCTTTTCAGGCCGGTCTGCTTCTTGGCCTGCTCCAGTTTGACGTCGAAGCCTTCGAAGCCGAGGGGGTTGCCCGCCTCGATTTCCGCGTTGAACTCGAAGATGGAGCCCTCATCGAACACGTTATGCAGGTACCACTGGTATTCCATGGGAAAGTGGTGCCCGCAGTAGGTGCACACCCCGGCAAATTCGCCGAACAGGTCGGGCGCCCACAGGTCGAGGCAGCCGTGGCTGCCCGCGTTGGGGCAGGTGATGGCGCGGTCTTCCTTGGCGCGGGGGCTGACGTAGCTCCAGTTGCCGTTGCGCTGGCCTTCCTCGTCCCAGTCGGACAGGGCGGTCAGCTCGCGTTCGGTCTGTTCGCTGCTCTGGCACGCGCCGCCGGGCAGCGCGCAGGTGATCTTGCGCCACGGGGCGGCCACCTTTTCCATCAGCACCTGCGCCTCGGCCTCCACCTCTTCCACGAGGTAGGCGATCTTCTGCTGGTGCTTACGCAGCAGGTCGTACTTGAAGTAGGAGTAGATGTCCCACCAGGCGTCCCAGCCCATGTTGGACAGCTTGCGCAGCACGGGGCGCCTGTCGCGCGCGGCGTTGCGGGCCAGGCGGTTGAACTTGCGATGACGGCGGGCCACCAGCCGGTCCTTGGCCGCCGACGACAGGCTCCAGCGCACGTACATGTTGTCGAGGTCCATGGTTTCGGCCTTGCCGCGGCGGCGGCGCAGCACCATGGCCCGGAACGGGGCAAAGCCCTTCACTCCCAGGATCACCTCGTCCGTGGCGCGAATGATTTCCTGCCGCAGGCCCCGGAAGAAGTCGTAATGGTACGGGCGCGCGCCCAGCGGCGGTTCCGTGACCACATGGTCGATGTAGCCCATGCGCAGGTTGTCTTCCGCCGTGATGCGCAGTTGCTGGGCGCACTTTTCGATCAGTTCGGGCGCGGCGCGCTGCCCGTGGCGCAGGCGGCCTTCGATGGCTGCCGCCCCTTCGGGCGAAATGACCGAATAGTACCCGTGCGACAGCATCAGGCGTCGGTCGGAAAGACCGATGGCCTCTGCCCCGCCGGAGCCGCCTTCCGAGAACACGGCAATGACCGGCACGCGCAGGCCCGCCATTTCGTACAGGTTGCGGGCGATCTGCTGGGCCGCGCCGGGGTAGTCCTCCACCGGGTAGGAGCCGGGCGTGAAGACGTAGGTGTGGATGGGGATGCCTTCGGTTTCGGCGACCTTCATGTACTGAAGGGCCTTGGCGTTGCCCCACGGCTTCACCGAGCCGCCGTTGCGGAATTCCTCTCCGTGGCCCTTTTCCTGCCCGATGACCAGAACCGGCTGGTTGATGGTCTTCTTGCCGCTGCGCCGGGTGATGTAGGCGCGGGCGATGAGCATGGAAGGATCAATGGAGTGTTCGTCCTTGCCGCCGATTTCGGTGTAGTTGTCGTAGACGTTTTCCAGGATGTCGCGCAGGCAGATGCGCTGCGGGTGCCGCACGATGCGCACCTTGTCCATGGGCGTCAGTTCGGCTTCCAGCTTGCGCTCCACGAAGTCGAACAGGTCTTCAAGGGTGGTCAGCGCGGCGTTTTCGTCGCTGATGGAGCCCTCGGACAGGCGCAGGTTGAGTTCCTGCAGCTTGGACTCGAGGAGCGCGATGTTCTCGTTGTGCTTTCCGCCGAACACGTCGCGGATGTATCCCAGACGTTCGGCGAGGTGCTGCGTTCTCTTTTCGGTATCCATATGTCGCTTCCCCGCAGTTCCGGCGGGTTCGGGTAGCATGCTTGGCGGCGGACATTCGCGTGCCGGTGCCGTGGCGGGCGAAGGCTGCCGCATGTCCGCCGGTATGGATGGCGGACGGCGATGGCCGGTGTTGTGCATCCGGCAGGACTGACCTTGCAGAACCTGTCTTGGGGCTGTTTCCAAAGCAGACTTTCGTTCGCCGACACGATGCCGACGGGCGAAAAGTCCACGGAAAGCCAGCCCCTAGAACTTGAGGATGCGCCCGGTGTTGTCCCGCAGGAACCGGACGTTGGAACGCAGCGGCTCGCCCGCGTTGTTGGCGCCTTCCAGCACCAGCGTATCGAGGAATTCGACGCCGCGTTCCCGGGCTTCCGCAAGGTCCTTGCCCCAGATGATGGCCAGCGCCAGGTTGGGGTCGAACTCGGTGGGAATGTCGTAGGGGTCGTCGCTGGGCACGTGGGTGTGCATGGCCAGCCAGGGGCGCTCGGGCCAGCCGAAGCCGTCGACGCGGCCCACCCACGGGGTGAAGCGGTTGTCCGGATCTTCGGCGATGAGGCGGTATTCGATGCCCACGCCTTCGAAGGTGATGTCCTCCTGCCCGTAGCCCAGCGGCTCGCCAAGGCCGATGCGGATCTGCTCGGCGATGAGGTCCACGCCCTTCTGCCCGCGCACGCGGGCGATGGTGGCCGAAACCCCGTTCTCCACCTGGATGCGGGTGTTCACTTCCATCAGGAAGGGGCGACCGTCGCGGGTGACGATCCATTCCCAGGTGCCCACGTTGTCGTAGCCCACCTTGCGGGCCATGGCCAGCGAGTGCTGGGTGATGTCGCGCAGCACCTGGGCCGCGTCGAAACCGTATTCGATGGACGAAGGATCGAAACCGGGGGCGATCTCGATGCGCTTTTGCAGGCCCGTGGACTGGATGGAGCAGTTGCGGGTGCCGAAATGCACGGGGTTGCGCCCGCTGCGGTCGGACACCACCTGCACTTCCAGGTGGTTGAAGTCGCGGATGCGCTGCTCGATGAGCACGCCCTCGTCCTTGAACTGACGCAGGGCGTAGTTGCGGATGCGCCGGTACACGGAGCGGAAGAGGTCTATGTCGTACACCTCTTCGATGCCCATGCCGCCGCCGCCCGCCGATGCCTTGACCAGCACCAGCGGCTTGCGGACGCCCTGCTGTTCCTGGAATTCGAACAGGCTCTGGGCCACCTTTTCCGCTTCCATCTCGTCGTAGATGGGCCGGTCGGAACCGGGCACGGTGGGTACGCCCAGGCTGCGCGCAAGGCGCTTGGTATTGATCTTGTCGCCCAGTTCGCGGATTACCCGCCACGAAGGGCCGATGAAGATAAGCTTGCGGTCGCGCTGGGAAACGCGGCGGGCAAAGCGGTAGTCTTCGGCAAAAAAGCCGTAGCCCGGATGCACGGCGGTGGCGCCCGCATCGTCGGCAACGGCCATGAGTTCGTTGGCATCATGATAGGAGGAGACGCGGCAGAGGCTCTTGTCGCCACCCAGTTCGCGGGCAATGCGCACATGGCCCGACGCGGCGTCCTCCGCCGTGTACACGCACGTGAAAGCCAGGCCCAGCTTGCGGCAGGCCTGAACGATGCGAATGGCGATTTCCCCTCTGTTCGCCACCAGCACCTTATGGTCTTTCGTCTGCACCAATGTCCCTCGATATGGTTGTTACATTTTCATGGACCGCACGACGCCACCGCGACGCCGGACCATCGTCAGCCGCTGCACGGGCACCCTCATGCCCGCGCGTGGCCGTCAGACGTCCAGTTCCGTCCCGGCGGCGCTGTCCACCGTGAACCTGGTGGTGCCGCCCGCGTCTGCGGGCGCGTCGGTAGACGCATCGGGAACAGCCCCGCCGTCGCGGTGCTGCCCTGCGGCCTGCGCATCACGTTTTTCGGACTCCGCCTTGCGCTGGGCGATCATCCGCTTCTGAACCTCGAGCACCAGCTTGTCCAGGCGCGCTTCCTGCCAGAAGTCCGGCGAGGCGAGCTCGCACCCGACGAGGCCCCCTTCACCCAGCCGCGCCACCCTGGCGGGCAGCGCGGTGATGTAGGGCTTGCCCATGATCAGCAGGTCGACCCGAAGGTCCTCCCCTTCCGCAAAGGCGTGGCCGGGGGCGTGCATGGCAATGCCCACCGCGCTCACGTTTTCCACGGGGAATGTGCCGTCCTTCCCCGCCACGCTCGCTTCAAGGCCGGGCACCGACGTGCGATAGGCCCGGCGTTCGCCCTCTACGTCTGAGGGCAGCGTGAAATCGAAATCGTCGAATTCGTCGTGCGTCGTCATCGCCATCCCCGGCACCCCCCGGTTGTGTGCAGGCCCCCCCGCGTCACCTGGTTACCCGGCACTACTTGGTTACCCGGCACTACTTGGTTACCCGGCACTACTTGGTTACCCGGCACTACTTGGTTACCCGGCACTACTTGGTCACCCGGCGTTCCAGCATGAATTCCACGCGCCGGTTGCGCGCCCGGTTTTCTTCCGTGGTGTTCGGGAACAGGGGGTCTAACTCACCAAGCCCGGTGGCTGTCAACCGCTTGGAGTCGATGCCCGCTTTCAGGAAATAGCGTAATACGCTCACCGCACGCAACGAAGAAAGTTCCCAATTATCCCGGAATCTTGACGTTGAACTAGGTTGTGAGTCGTCCGTAAACCCCCGGATATTTATGGACTGGTCCTTCTTGCGCACGAACAGGTCCGCCAGCGGTTTCAGGTATCGCTCGGCCTGGGGGCTCAAATCCGTCTCGCCCGGGGCGAACATGACTTCCGCAGGAATACGCAGGGTTATGATGCCTTCGTCGAACACGGCCCCGATGACGCCCTCTACCCCCGTCTTGTTGAAATAGGTGCGCATTTCCGAATAGGTGTTGCGCTGGGCCTCGATGATCTGGCGTTGCAGCCGCACCGACTCCAGCAGTGCGCTCGATTCGTCGCTGCGCACGGCAGAGGTGGCCAGTTCCGAATCCTTGCCGCCAAACACCGTGCGCACTGCGTCGAAGGTTTCGGTTATCTTGGTCTTGTCGATGGTGGACAGGGCAAAGAGCAGGATGAAGAAGCACAGCAGCAGCATGGAAACGTCGGCAAGGGTGGCCAGCCACTCGGTAGGCGGCTCGTCCTCTTCCACTTCCATGTCGAGTTCGGTGTCATCGGCCATCCCTGCGCTCCTTGGGCGGCAGGAACGAAGAAAGCTTTTCGTACACCAGCCTGGGGTTGTTGTTCTCAAGGATGCACTTGGCCCCCTCGAAAATGATCAGCAGGTGCAGTTCCTCCTGCATGCTGCGCGCCTTCAGCTTGCCCGCTATGGGCAGGAACAGCAGGTTGGAGAGCAGTGCCCCGTAGAAGGTGGTGATGATGGCCACGGCCATGGACGGGCCGATGGTGGAGGGATCGTTGAGGGTAGCCAGCATCTGCACGAGGCCGATGAGCGTCCCGATCATGCCGAACGCCGGGGCATAGCCGCCCAGCCGGTTGAACACGCTGATGGACACGTTGTGCCGCCGTTTCATGGAGGCGATCTCGATGGCCACGGTGCCCCGGATCAGACCGGGGTCGGCGTTGTCGGCGATGAGTTGGCAGGCCTTCTTGATCAGGGCGTTTTCGGTCTGCACGTTCTCGAGGGCGATAAGCCCCTCGCGGCGGCTGATCTCGGCAATGCGGACCATGGTGTTCACCACGTCCTGCGCCTGTACCCGCTTGGTGCCGAAGGCCTTGAAACCGCCCCGCACCGCCTGCAACACTTCTTCCAGCGGAAAGGTGACCAGGATGGATGCGGCGGTGCCCCCGAAGACGATCATCACGCTTGCGATGTCAAAGAATTTCCCCGGCTCGGGGCCCATCATGATGGCGCCGACCACCAGGCCGAAGCCAGTGAGCACACCGAAAAAAGTTGCTATATCCATAGGTTCGGCCTAATATCCTACCAGTTCGCTGTGCTGCGCCCCCAACTTCCCCCTCATGGGCGCGGGCAGTGCGGACCGGAACGACCGGTCTGGTGGCCCCCCACCGTTCACGCACAATCATTAATGTCGGTGATCTTATGCAAAACCCGGAAAAAGTCCAGAATGCGGCATCCGTTATCACTTCCGCCCTGTCCGGAATGCCTGGACAGGGCGGACGCCCCCCCCGGCCCCGCGTGGGCGTGGTGTGCGGCACCGGCCTTGGCGGCCTGGCCGAAGCCCTGGCCGACGCCCGCCCCCTGCCCTATTCGCAGGTGCCGGGCTTTCCGCAATCCACGGTAGCCTCGCACGAAGGGCGGTTTCTGTTCGGGCGCATCGGCACGGTGGACGTGGTGCTGCAACAGGGGCGCTGCCACCTGTACGAAGGGTACGCACCGGAAGACGTGTGCATGGGCGTGCGGGTCATGGCGACCCTGGGCGTGGAGGTGCTTATCATCACCAACGCGGCGGGCGCGCTGAACCCGCGCTGGGACGCGGGCGACCTGATGCTGCTCACCGACCACGTCAATTTCACCGGGCGCAGCCCCCTGACCGGCCCCAACCACGACGCCTGGGGACCGCGCTTTCCCGACATGAGCGCCCCCTATGACGCGGCGCTGGGCCGCATTGCCATGGAAGAGGCGGCGCGCCTTGGCGTGCGTCTGGAGCGGGGGGTGTACGCGGGCGTGCCCGGCCCGCAGATGGAAACCCCGGCGGAAACCCGCATGTACCGCCACCTGGGCGCCGACGCCGTGGGCATGTCCACGGTGCTGGAAGTGATTGCCGCGCGGCACATGGGGCTGCGGGTGCTGGGCATTTCATGCCTGACCAACAAGAACCTGCCCGACTGCATGAAGGAAGCCCCGCTGGAGGAGGTCATCCGCGTTGCGGGCGAGGCCGGGGACAAGTTGACCCGGCTGGTGGCTGCGGTGGTGGAGAGGGTTTAGGGGGAGTGCGCTTTGCTGTTGGTCGCGATACGGGTGTTTAGCCATTCATGACAGGCTGTACTGGTTCGTAGTTTGGGCCGCCTCCGGCGTGGGGCAAGGGGCCGCGCGTTGCGGTCGCCATCCGTAAGACTCGCGCTATGCGCTCGCCTAACGGCTGCCGCATAGCGGCGGCCCCCTGCCACCCCCCGCGCTTCGGGGGGCAAAGCCCCCCGGCCTCTCCCGCCGCATTCTTACGCCGGGCAGCTTCCCTGCGGCGCAGGCGCCTCCGGGCGATCTGCCCGGCTGAATGCGCATGCGCGCAACGCTCCCGTGGTTCTGGCAAAGGTCCGGGGCGTGCCTTTACCGTCGGTCGGTTCGCGGTGCACCCGCTACGCCGGAGCTTCCGCCGTCGCGAGGCCTCCGGCGTCGACCTCCGACGGCGGGCGCAATCCGCACGGATTGTTTCGGCATTTAGAGGTAACGGGCGGCGTATGCCTCGCTACCATCAGCGACGGAGTATGGCTGCGCGCCTTCCGCCCTGACCACGCCGTGGGCCGGGCACAGCCATGCCCGCGCGCAGTGTTAAGGCAGTGGTTACTTCGTTTGGAGGCGCAACGCCCCACCAGCGCCCTGCACATAGCGGCACCCCCGCCATCACCCGCACCCACCCCAGCTTTTCTTTATCATTCCGACCCGCCGACACACGCTTGCCACCCGGCCCGCGTAGGTGTATGCATGCCGTCCGCGACACGCCGTGACCGGCATCGCCCCTCGCCGGGCACCACCGCAAGTTCATGCGTTGCCGCCCCGCCCCGCCTCCCCGCCGCATGCGGGAACGCGTCTTCCCCCACAAGCCACCAGCCGCGCCGGGCCAGAGGCCCTGCCCCGCCCGTGGCCGAAGCCCATCCCGCCAGGAGAATCTCCCTTGAGCACCGCAGTGCACAACGACAGGTTGCGCAACGTCGCCATCATCGCCCACGTTGACCACGGCAAGACCACCCTCGTGGACGCCCTGTTTCGCCAGAGCGGCGTGTTTCGCGCCGACCAGCAGATGGACGACCGCGTCATGGACCGCATGGACCTGGAACGCGAGCGCGGCATCACCATTGCCGCCAAGAACTGCGCCGTGTCGTGGCAGGGCGTGAAGATCAACATCATCGACACCCCCGGCCACGCCGACTTCGGCGGCGAGGTGGAGCGCGCCCTGTCCATGGCCAGCGGCGCCATCCTGCTGGTGGACGCATCCGAAGGCCCCCTGCCCCAGACCCGCTTCGTGCTGCGCAAGACGCTGGAAGCAGGCCTGAAGGTGGTCGTTGTGGTCAACAAGATCGACCGCAAGGACGCCCGCCCGCAGGAAGTGCTGAACGAAATCTACGACCTGTTCATCGACCTGGACGCCAACGAACAGCAGCTGGAATTTCCCGTGCTGTACGCCATTGGCCGCGAAGGCGTGGCCATGCACGGCCTTGAGGACGAGCAGGTTGACCTTTCGCCGCTGTTCGAAACCATCGTCAAGGAAATGCCCGGTCCCATGTACGACCCGGCGGAACCCTTCCAGATGCTGGTGGCCGACCTTGCCTATTCCGACTACCTGGGCCGCATGGCCGTGGGCCGCGTGTTCCACGGCTCGGTCAAGGCCAAGGACAGCCTGGTCTGCATCGACGAGGACGGCAAGGAAAACCCCCTGCGCGTCACCCGCCTGCAAGTCTACGAAGGCCTGCAACTGCGCGACGCCGACGAGGCCGACCCCGGCGACATCGTGGTGGTGGCGGGCATCGAGAACGTGAAGATCGGCGACACCATCTGCACCCGCGAAGCCCCGCGCGCCCTGCCCCGCATCCGCGTGGACGAGCCCACCGTGGCCATGCGCTTCACCATCAACACCTCGCCGCTGGCGGGCCGCGAAGGCAAGCTGGTGCAATCCAGCAAGATCCGCGAACGCCTGCTGCGCGAAGCGTTGTCCAACGTGGCCATCCGCGTGGAAGATTCCGAGGAGCGTGACAGCTTCATCGTGAAGGGCCGCGGCGAATTCCAGATGGCCATCCTTATCGAAACCATGCGCCGCGAAGGCTTCGAACTGTGCGTGGGCCGTCCGGAAGTCATCATGCGCGAGCAGAACGGCGAGCGCCTGGAACCCATCGAGCACCTGTACGTGGACTGCGACGAGACGTTCATGGGCGTGGTCACCGAAAAGCTGTCCATCCGCAAGGGCCGCATGACCAACTGCGCCAACAACGGCACGGGCCGCGTGCGACTGGAATTTTCCGTGCCCTCGCGCGGGCTCATCGGCTACCGCGACGAATTCCTTACCGACACCAAGGGCACCGGCATCATGAACTCGTACCTGGAAGGATACGAGCCGTATCGCGGCGATTTCCCCACCCGGTTCACCGGTTCGCTGGTGTCCGACCGCTCGGGCAATGCCGTGGCGTACGCCCTGTTCAACCTGGAGCCGCGCGGCGAAATGTTCTGCGTGCCCGGCGATCCGGTGTACGAAGGGCTGATCTGCGGTGAACATAACCGCGAAAACGACATCGACGTGAACCCCACCAAGGAAAAGAAGCTCACCAACATGCGCGCCTCGGGCAAGGACGAAAACGTCATCCTTACCCCCGTGCGGCCCATGACCCTGGAGCGCGCCCTGCACTTCGTGCGCGAGGACGAAATGGTGGAGGTGACCCCCCTGTCCATCCGCCTGCGCAAGACCATCCTGGCCGCCCAGAAGCGTTACCAGATGGAAGCCGCCAAGAAGAAAAGCAAGTAGACGAAAGGCGCGTAGCCGGGAACGTGGCCGGGAACGGTCACAGACGCCCCGGAAACGCGACGCACTGAACGCACGGCGGCCGGAATCCGGAAGGGTTCCGGCCGCCTTCGTATGCGGCTGTCGGTGCGCGCGGGCAAGGGCGGCTGCAATCACCCGTCAGCCGCCCGCCACGGCAGCCCTGCCTGCGCGTCCGATTTTCGACATGACGACCATGAACATCTTTCATGCCAACAGGATACACCAACGGCACGCTTCCTGCTTCTCCGGGCACAAGCCCAAGGAGGCACACTCGTGAAAGAAAACATCATGCGCCAGGCCGCTGAAAAACTGACCACCGAAGACCAGGACATGCTGCGCCGCCTTGGCGAGGCCACCCGTACCGACGGCACCAAGCCCGCGCTGGACATGGATCTGCGCGCCGACCTGTGCGCAGAGATGGCCGAAATGGCCGAAGCGGTGCGCAGCCTGCTGACCCTGCTGAACCGCCACGGCTTTCTGGACAACCTGCCCGACCGGGCCCACCCCGCCTACCAGTCGGTGATGCGGCGCATCGGGGCTTCCGCCCTGCGGGGCCAGAGCCTGCTGGCCCGTTCCGAGGCGCTGGACAAGGACACCCTGCTGGCCGTCATGCCCGAGCACAACAAGCGGCTCAATTAACGGACAGCGAGCGGTTCACGGGCGGGCTGACGGGCTGCGTTTGCCGACAGCAACGTCGGCGGCAACTCGCGCGGCGGCATGGTCTGTCCGCACGGTGGCTTGCGCCAGTCATTATCCCACCGATTTTTCCGCTTTTACCCGGAACGCAACGACGACGGAACGATGCGCGTGCATCGTCCCGTCGTCGCGTCGTGTTCAAAGAATGGGAAAAAGAGAGGGGAACGCTCGTCGGCTAAGACGGTTCCCGCTCAGTGCCCGGCCTGCTCCGCGCCCAGCGCACCCAGAAAGTCCACCGCCCGCGTCTCGGACCAGTAGCGGTTGCCGCCGTTCAGGGTCACGAAGCCCACGTGCCCCCCGTCGCGCGGCATCTCCAGATGCAGCGCAGGGTTGCGCGCCGCCTCCGCCTCGGGAAAACAGCCCTGTGACAGGAAAGGGTCGTCGCAGGCGTTGACCAGCAGGGTGGGCACCCGGATGGCGTGCAGCACCGACAAGCAGCCGCTGCGCGTCCAGTAGTCCATGGCCGAGGCAAAACCGTGCAACGGCGCGGTGAACCGCTCGTCGAACTCGGCAAAGGTGCGCATGGCGTCCAGCCCGGCCAGGTCGAAACGCCCGGGGAACAGGGCCGCCTTTTCGCGCATCTTCACCCGCAGCGAACGCAGGAAGTATTCCATGTAGATGCGGTTGGCGGGCCGGTCCAGCACGGCTGCCGCGCCCACCAGGTCGCACGGCACGGAAAAGGCCGCCGCGCCCACCACCTCGGGCGGCACGCGGTCGGGGTTTTCGCCCAGATACTTCAGGGTCTGGTTGCCGCCCATGCTGAAGCCCACCAGCGCGATGCGCCGGTAGCCCCGCGCCAGGCAGAACTGCACGGTGGCGTGCAGGTCATCCGTCTCGCCGCTGTGGTACATGTGCGGCTGGCGGTTGGGTTCGCCGCCGCAGCCCCGGAAGTTGCGGGCCACCACGTCCCAGCCGGTGGCGGCCAGCGCGCTGGCCATGCCCTGCACGTAGCGGCGGCGCGAATTGCCTTCCAGCCCGTGCGATATGACGGCCACGCCCCGGAACGGGGCGAAGGGGTCGGCGGGGGTCAGGTCCAGGTCGATGAAGTCGTCGGGCAGGTGCAGCCGTTCGCGGCGCTGCTCCACCTCCGGGCGGGGGCGGAACAGTACGGGAAAGATGGTCTGCGCGTGCCCGTTGCGCAGGAAGAACGGCGCGCGATAGCTGGAGGCGAAGGAGACGGGCATGGGCGGCGGTCCTTGGGGCTTCAGGGGAGCTTTCGGTGGGCTTTCGAGGGGGAGTATTCTTCGGAAAAGGACGCGAAAATGCCTGCTGGACGTCTAATTGACGGTCACACCTGAACGCGGAGCGCGACCATACGGCACCTGGCCACGGCTGTCGATGGGCGTTGCCGCCCGCGCGACGGGCTCATACGGTGATCCTGACGACAGGCCGACGGGGCGGATCTGCCGGGCTGGGGCAGACTGGGCAGACTGGGGAGCAACAGGGAACACGCGTCGTCCCCCGCCACGCTGGGTGACAAGCGGCGCGCCCTCGGGTAGGAGTGCCGCCACGGGCGCATTCCGCGCCATTCCACAACCTTCTGGCAGCGCCGGGCGCATCCCGGCATACCACAACGTGACCCGCACCGATACCGACGTGCTGATTCTGGGGGCCGGAGCCTCCGGCCTGTTCTGCGCCATGACCGCCGCCGCGCGGGGCCGCCGCGTGACGCTGGTGGACCACGCCCGCGCCACCGGGCGCAAGGTGCGCATCGCCGGGGGCGGCAAGTGCAATTTCACCAACCTGGAAATGCACGCCCGGCACTACGTGGGCGGCAACCCCCACTTTCCCAAGTCCGCACTGGCCCGGTTCTCCCCGTGGGACATGGTCAGCCTGGTTTCCGAAAACGCCATCGCCTGGGAAGAACGCGAACACGGGCAACTGTTCTGCCTGCGCTCCGCCGACGACGTGGCCGACCTGCTGGAACAACGCTGCCGCGCATCGGGCTGCCGTTTTCTGCTGGGCCAGCGCGTGGAAGGGGTGGAGCACGACGGCGACGCCTTCGCGGTGACCATGGCCCCGGCGCAGGCCGCTGCCGCCGACGGAAACGCCGACACCCAAGGCGGCATGCCGGGGAACGCGGACGACGGCACGCCTGACGTCCCCGGCAAGACCACCCGGCTGCGCGCC
>NZ_VRYY01000121.1 GCF_015731765.1 Nitratidesulfovibrio oxamicus | reverse complement strand
CGGACCTGCGCGCCCTGCTGCCCCCCGACGTGGCCGGGCAGGCCCTGCGCGAGTTCGGCGGGCTGTGGCTTTCGGTGTCGGCCATCCGCGCGGCGGCGGGCATGGGCGAGGCCTCCGGCGGCATGGTGGAGACCTCGTGGCCGTTCCTGCGGGCCGACGGTGAAAAGCGCTGGATGCAGCAGAGCCTGCGCATCCTGCCCGGCGAGGCGGGCCACCCCCCGTGCGCGCTGTTGCAGGTCACTCCGCTGGAGGGCGGCAACGGTCGCGCCGGGCGCGACCCGGCCACCCGCGACGAGGAGCGCATGACCCAGACCGCCTTCCACGACGTGCTCACCGGCCTGCCCAACCGGATACTGCTGCTGGACCGCGTGGAAAGCGCCCTCAAGCGTGCCCGGCGCCACGATCATTACCGCTTTGCCGTGCTGTTCCTGGACATCGATCGTTTCAAGGTGGTCAACGAAAGCCTGGGCCATCGCGCGGGCGACGAACTGCTGCGGCTGTTTTCCGACCGGGTATTGCCCTGCCTGCGCGAGGTGGACACCCTGGCCCGCTGCGGCGGCGACGAGTTTGCCGTGCTGCTGGACGACGTGGAGGATACCGCCGAGGTGGGCACCATCGTCGAGCGCATTCAGGACGCCCTGCGCACGCCGTTTCCGGTGCACGACACCGAGGTGTACATGGCCGCCAGCATCGGCGTGGTGGTGCGCGCCCGGCAGTACGCATCCGCAGAGGACATCCTGCGCGATGCCGACCTTGCCATGTTCCGCGCCAAGGAATCGGGCAAGGGCCGTTACGAACTGTTCGACGAGGACGTGCCCTCCGCCGCCCCGGACAAACTGCGCCGCGAAAACGAACTGCGCCGGGCCATGGAGCGCGACGAGATAGAACTGTACTTCCAGCCCGTGGTTTCGTTGCGCACAGCGCGCATCACCGGGCTGGAGGCGCTGGTGCGCTGGAATCACCCGGACCTGGGCCTGCTGCCACCGTCGGAGTTCATCCCCCTGGCCGAGGAATCGGGGCTGATCTACCATCTGGACCGGCACGTGCTGGAACTGGGCTGCGCCTCCGTGCGCGCCCTGCGCGAGCGGGCCGGACCCGCGGCGGAATTCGCCCTGAACCTGAACATTTCCGCGCGCAGCTTCCGTCGCTGGAACATGGTGGAAAGCTATTCCGCCGTCATCCTGGAATCGGGCTGCAACCCACTGGACGTGCGGCTGGAAATCACCGAAAGCCTGCTGCTGACCGGCGTGGACGCCGTTACCGACAAGCTGTGGAAATTCAAGGAACTGGGCGTCTCGCTGGTGCTCGACGATTTCGGCACCGGCTATTCCTCGCTGAACTATCTGCGCCAGTTCCCCATGGACATGATCAAGATCGACAAGTCGTTCACCAGCCGCGTGCACGAGGAAAAGGCCGCCTACGGCATCGTGCAGTCCATCGTCAGCCTGGGCCGGGGGCTCGGCCTCGGCGTGGTGGCCGAAGGCATCGAACGGCCCGAACAGGCCGAGGTGCTGCTGGAGCTGGGCTGCCTGTACGGGCAGGGCTTCCTGTACTCCCGCCCGTTGCCCTTCGAACGGACCGTCAAGGTGCTGGAACGCCGCTGCCCCCTGCCGCTTTCGGCGGGGTAGGTGTTCCGCGTATCGCGGCAACTACGTTGGAAAAGAGAAGAGGGCCGGGGATTTCCCGGCCCTCTTCTTGGGTTGGCAAAAGCTGGGCTACAGTGCCACCGTATTGTAGCGGGGCCTAGAGGGGGGGAACTCCCAAATAAAAAGTTTGGGGGGGAAGGGGCCGGGGAGGGAGACCCTTTTTCGCTCTGCGGTCGCCATCCGTAAGGTTCGCACTTCGTGCTTACCTAACGGCTGCCGCAAAAGGTTCCCTCTCCGGTTCGTTCTTCCCTTATTCGCCTTTCGGAAACGCCAGCGGCAGCAGGTCGTCGATGTGGGCCACGGGGTGAACCTGGATGCGGCGCAGCAGGTCTGCGGGGATGTCTTCCAGGTCCTTGACGTTCTGGCGGGGGATGATGACGTGCTGCATGCCGCGCGCCACCCCGGCCAGGATCTTTTCCTTGATGCCGCCCACGGGCAGCACGCGGCCGCGCAGGGTGATCTCGCCGGTCATGCACAGGTCGCTGCGCACGGGCTTGCCGGTGATGGCGGAGAGCAGCGCGGTGACCATGGTCACCCCGGCGGAGGGGCCATCCTTGGGGGTGGCGCCTGCGGGCACGTGGATGTGCAGGTCGAGCTTTTCCGAGAAGTCGGGTTCGATGCCGAGGCGTTCAGCGCGGCTGCGTGCGTAGGAGATGGCGGCCTGCGCGCTTTCCTTCATCACGTCGCCGAGTTGGCCGGTCATGGTCACGCCGCCCTTGCCCTTCATGGGGGTGACCTCCACGTGCAGCACCTCGCCGCCGTAGGGAGTCCAGGCAAGGCCCAGGGCCACACCGGGCAGCAGTTCGGCTTCCTTTTCCTCGTCGATGAAGCGTGGCGCGCCCAGCAGCTTTTCCAGCATGCGCGGGGTGACGCGGAAGGGACCCTTCTCGCCCTCTGCCTTGCGGCGGGCCACCTTGCGGCACAGCGAGCCGATTTCGCGCTCCAGGTTCCGCAGGCCGGCCTCGCGGGTGTAGCCGGTGATGATGCGCTCGATGAGCGCGTCGGGCACGGTCACCTCGCGCGGGGACAGGCCGTTTTCCTTGGCCTGTCGCGGCAGCAGGTAGCGGCGGGCGATGGCCAGCTTTTCCTGCATGGTGTAGCCGGGAATGGAGATGACCTCCATGCGGTCGCGCAGGGGGGCGGGAATGGTGTCCAACTGGTTGGCGGTGCAGATGAACATGACCTTGGACAGGTCGAAGGGCACGTTCAGGTAGTGGTCGCTGAACGAGAAGTTCTGTTCCGGGTCCAGCACCTCCAGCAGGGCAGATGACGGGTCGCCCCGGAAGTCGGAACCGATCTTGTCGATTTCATCCAGCATCAGCACAGGGTTGCGCGTGCCGAGTTGCTTCAGGCTCTGCACGATGCGCCCCGGCATGGCGCCGATGTAGGTGCGCCGGTGGCCGCGGATTTCCGCCTCGTCGCGCATGCCGCCCAGCGAGATGCGCTGGAACTTGCGGCCCATGGCCCGGGCGATGGAGCGGCCCAGCGAGGTCTTGCCCACGCCGGGAGGCCCGGCGAAGCACAGGATGGGTCCCTTGGACTTGGGGTTCAGCTTGCGCACGCTGAGGTATTCAAGGATGCGGTCCTTGACCTTGGCAAGGCCGAGGTGGTCCTCGTCCAGGATCACCTTGGCCTTGTTGATGTCGAGCCGGTCGCGCGAAAGCTTGGCCCACGGCAGTTCCGCCAGCCACTCCAGGTAGGTGCGCACCACGGTGGCCTCTGACGAGTCGGGGTGCATGGAAGCCAGACGGCGCAACTGCTTGTCCGCCTCCTTGCGGACTTCACGCGGCAATCCGGAGCGTTCCAGGGCGCGGGTGAGGTCTTCAAGTTCCTCGTCCTCGTTGCCCGATTCGCCCAGTTCGCGGCGGATGGCCTTCATCTGCTCGCGCAGGAAGTAGTCCTTTTGGGCCTTGTCCATGCCCTCTCGCGCCATGCTCTGGATCTTGGCCTGCATGGAGGCCACTTCCACTTCCTTGACCAGTTGCTCGTTGACCAGGCGCAGCCGGGCGTCGGGGTCGGTGCATTCCAGGATGGCCTGCGCGTCGGAAACCTTCATGCGCAGGTTGGCGGCGATGAGGTCGGCAAGGCGGCCCGGATCGTCCACGGAGTTGAGCACGGCCATGATGTCCGAGGTGGCGATGCCGCGCAGCGAAAGGATCTTTTCGCTCTGCTCGCGGGCGGCGCGCATCATGGCTTCCTGCTCCACGGTGGGCGGGCCCAGTTCCGGCTCGGGCAGGGTTTCCACGCGGGCGGTAAGATAGCCGTCACCCACGCCAAAGGATTCCACCCGGGCGCGGCTGATGCCCTGCACCAGCACCTTCAGCCGGTTGTCGGGCATCTTCAGCATGCGCATGATCATCACCACCGTGCCGGTGGGATGCAGGTCTTCCGGCGCGGGATCGTCCACCGATTCGTCGCGCTGGGTGCAGATCATCAGGTAGCGGCTGCCGTTGAGGGCGGCGTCCACGGCCTGCACCGACTTTTCGCGGCCCACGAACAGGGGCAGGATCATGTAGTTGAACACCACCACGTCGCGCACGGGCAGCACGGGCAACTCGTCGGGCAGCACGGGCAGTTCCGGCCCGTCGGTGGAGTCGGTCGTATCCGAAGATTCGGAACCGTCGGGATTTTCGGCCTCGATGTCGCTCAGACCGTCGAAATCCAGGGCGCGGGCATCGTCACCGGCGCGGGGCGGCGTGGACACGGCCACCTCGATGCTGGCTGCCTTGCCCCGTGCAGCCAGGGCCTGCTCGCTCTGGTCGCCGGTCTGGGTGTCGATGATGGTGACGTCGTTTGCGGCGTTTGCGGCGGCGTCGGGGGGGGCGTCAGAGACGGTCCCTGGAGCAGCGTCGGGCGTCGGGCCGGAGGTCGCATCGGCGGCAGGAGTGGCCGAGGCGGCCTCCTGCTGCTTTTGGGGCTTGCCGGTTGCCTTGGCCTGCTTCTTGCCGGTGGTTTGCCCGGATTCGTCGGGGGTGTCGTCGTCGTATATGTCGTCGGTCATGCGGGGTGCTCCTCGCGTGTCAGAATCGGATATGGAAATCTTGCAGGGGGGCGTCCTGCCCGTAACGCGTGCCGGACGCATCGGAAGGCTGCCCGTTCGCTGGGTGCCTGTTCTGGGAGTATCCGTTCAGGGCTTGCTCTTCCACCCCGGTGACCCTGGCGAACACGGGACCTTTCCACAGGGCCTCTCGCAGGGCGTCCATGCGTTCGACCGGCCCCTGGGCCTCCAGTTCCACGCTGCCGTCGGGCAGGTTGCGCACCCACCCGGCAAGCCCCAGGGCGCGGGCGGTGCGCCCGGTCCACGAGCGGAATCCCACCCCCTGTACCCGACCGGTGACCCTGAATCGGCTGCGCGTCATGGGCGTGTGCTCCCGGTTTTGTCCGGCGTCGGCGTGCCGGCGGTGTGGTGCTGGGGCGCCCCGCCATGGGCACTGCGCCTGATCGGCCATCGCCGGACCAGGATTCCGCCAGATCAGGACATTACCAGACCAGGTGCCTGCCAGATGAGGCTTCCGTCAGATCAGGCCGTCGTCCTTCAGGCTGTAACAGGCGTCGTCGGTGACGATGACGTGGTCCAAAAGGCGCATGCCGATGGCCTTGGCCGAAAGCTCCAGTTGCCGGGTGATCTCGATGTCTCCCGCCGACGGCGACGGATTGCCGCCGGGGTGGTTGTGCACCAGGATGATCGATGCCGCCTTGTGCCGCAGGGCCACTTCAAGGATTTCGCGCGGGTACACGGCTGATGCGTTCACCGTGCCGCGCGAGGCGCGTTCCCATGCCACCATGCGGTTCTGGGTATCCAGCAGGGCCACCCAGACCTCTTCGTGGGGCGAAGCTGCCAGCCGCATCCGGGCCATTTCCGCCACCGCCTGCGGGCTGCCCAGCACCTCGCGTTCGCGGGCCGGGGTTTCCACGTAGCGCGCCATCACCTCGCGCAGCAGGGCCCAGAAATCCAGCATGGCAGGGCCGAAGCCCTTCACCCCCAGCAGTTCCGAGGGACGGGCGTCCAGCACGCCGCGCAGGCTGCCGAAGCGTTGCAGCAGTTCCTTGGCCAGCGGCTTGGTATCGCGGCGCAGCAGCACATGGCCCAGCAGCAGTTCAAGCACCTCGTAGTCGGGCAGGGCGGCGGGATCGTTGCGCAGCCGGGCACGCACCCGCTCGCGGTGCCCGTGGTAGTGGGGACCAGTGGTCATAATAAGCAGTCGTGCCGGGCGTGCAAGCCCGTTGTACGGGCGCGACCCACGATTGCGGGACGGGCATGGCCGGGCGCGGCATGACGGGATGCGGCATGCAGGGCGCTGCGGGCCGGGTGGACTGTTTGGAGCACGCGGGACATCATCCGTCAGTTCCTGTGCCCGCCCGGCGCATACGCCGCAGGCCGGGACCTGCCGGGGTGTCCCCCGCCCGCCTGCCCGGGTCCGGCCTGGCCGGTGC
>NZ_VRYY01000120.1 GCF_015731765.1 Nitratidesulfovibrio oxamicus | reverse complement strand
TCCGGCGGGCTTGCGCCCGTTTGCCGTGCAGGACCGCAGGCGCGCCGCGCCGCATGCCGCCCCCCTTCCCGCAGGCGGGGCATCCGCTCCGGAATCTCCGGTGGCGTCCGGCGCCTGCCGACACGGCGTCTTCCCATGCCGGTGTTACCGGTCGGTTCTGATCCGGACGCCCGTTACCCCGACGCCCCGGCGCGGGCCGTGCGAGGGACCAGACCATGCTGCTCATGCCCATCGTCACCGCCGCCGTTCCCGATTCCCCCGAAGTTCCGGGGGCTGATGGCCTGTTCCCTGACGAAGAGGGCAAGGCGGAACTGGACGCCGGGCAACTGGATGTCGACGCACTGGGCCCCCCGGTGGAAGACAAGGTCGAACTGGACCTCGAGGACGCCCCCTTCCTGCTGCCGGAAGAGGAAAAGGCGCCCCCCCCGCCGCCCCCCGCCGCCCAGTCCCTTTCGCTGTCATCCGATGGCGACGCCCCCAAGAAGAAATTCAGCCTCAACCTTTCCGGCCTGCTGGCCAACAAGAAGCTGCTGATCATCGTGGCGGCCGTGCTGGTGGTGCTGCTGGTGGGTGGCGGTGCCGCGTGGTTCATGCTGCGCAAGAAAGAGGCTCCGCCCCCGCCCCCCGATGCCGCGGTCCAGAAGATAGTGGTGCCCCAGCAGGCCGCGCCGCCCCCGACGGAACCGGCCAAACCCGCCCAGACCATCCTGAGCTGGGAGCCGTTCTGGGTGGAGCAGAAGGACGCCAAGGGCGCCATCCGGTTCCTGGTCGTCAAATTCTCGGCGCCCACGGAAAACCAGAAGCTGGTGTTCGAGGTGCAGGCCAAGAAGGTGGTCATCCGCGATGCCGTGTACTACTATCTGAAGAACAAGTCGCTGACCTACCTTACCGATGCGGCCAATGCCGAAACGCTGAAGAAGGACATACTGGCCATCATGAACGAATACCTCAGCATCGGTAAGCTGGAGGATTTGCTGATAGAGAATTACCTGGTCAAATAAGGGAGCCGCAAGGCGCCCCCGGCACCCACCTGGCCACCCCGGTCATACCGGCGGACATGGCCGGTCTGCCGACCGGACGCACCAGAGCCCGCCGCCCCCGCCGACAGTCAGCCCGCCCCGGCAGCGGGTTATGCCGTCAGCCGCCGCCATCTCTCGCAGGTGCGTCGCGCGGGGCATCATGCGGCGATGGAGGACCCGCCGTGTCCGTAGACCCGTCGCTTCCCGTCGTCATCGCCCAGATGGGCCACGCCGAGCGTGTGGTCCACGAGGCGCAGGCACACCCCGAAATGGTCCAGGCTGCCGCACAGCAGGCTGCGGCCCAGGCGTTGCAGCACGACCGTTCGCAGGTCCAGAAGACCGAAGAGAGCGGCAAGTCCGAGGTGGTGTCCGAACGCGAGCGTAACCGCCAGCGGCGGCGCGCCCTGCTGATGGCCCGGCGCAAGGCCCGTGTCGAGGAAGAGCAGGACGAAACCCCCGACTCCGACGATGATCCCTGGTCCGGCAACATCCTGAACATCAAGGTCTGATTTCCCGCCGTGCGCTTCCGTTGTCACGTTGGCTGGCTGTCTGCATGGTTGGCCGCGCCCGGCGGTCGGCGTTTCGATGCATCGCCTCTGCACCGGCACATGCGCTTCCCGTTCGCCTTCCGGCCCGAAGCGGACCGACCTCGATACTGCTCCCCAGCGACCGTGCCACGGCGTTGCGTGTAGCCCAGACTACACGCATCGTCATTGCTGCATGTGTACGACAAGAGCATGCTTGGAGAGGAATCCGGACGCCCATGAAGGATGGAAGCGGCAAGGTGAAGACGGTGGTGCCGTAGCGGTACGCAGGCAGGGCAGACGGATTCTTGTGGCAATGCAGCAGGCACGATACCAGTGCCGGTGGCGGCGGAATACCGCCGTGACACGAGGTGCGCCATGCCGAATGCCGAACGCCTGTTCGACGGTGCCTACATTCCCCCCTGGCTGGTTGCTCCGGTGCATGACGACTGGGAAAGGGTCGCGCACCTGGGGCGGCCCATGCGTTGGGCGCGCAAGAGCGTGGTCTACGACATAGGCGCGCCCTCGTCCGAAATAGTGCTCATTCGCGAGGGGCTGCTGCGCATCATCGCCCTGGGCTACAACGGCGAGCAGCGCACCATCGGCATTCTGGGGCCAGGCAGCATCCTGGGCGAGGCCTCGCTGTTCTTCGAGGTGGAGAACCAGCATGTCATCAAGGTGGTGGAGCCGTGTTCGGGCCTTGTATTCGGCAAGGACGTGGTGTTCGGGGAGATCATCGGCAAATACCCCTCGCTGACCATCTGCCTGTGCCGCAACACGGCTGCCAAGTCGTACATCATGTCCACCCAGCTGGAATGCACCACCTTCATGACCAGCGAGCAGAAGATCGCCCATTTTCTGTACCACCTGGCGGGCGAGCAGCGGCGCGGCACTCCGCTGTATCACCGGCTGGCCCGCCTGCCGCTGGTGGCCATCGGCGAACTGCTGGGCCTGCACCGGGTGACCACCACCAACGTCATCAACGGATTCCGCCGGGCTGGCATCCTTTCACCCGATGCAGATCACCTGGACGTGCGTGACGTGGCCAGCTTGGTGGACATCCTGTACGCCGAGAAATAGCAGTTGGCGCACACTGCGCGGCAACGAAAAGGCCCGCCGGAAAACCGGCGGGCCTTTTGCCGATGCGGCGGCGTGAAGGGAGACGGTTCGACTCCGGCTACAGTGCGGCCACGGCCTCTATCTCCACCAGGCAGCCCAGGGGCAGGGCACGCACGGCCACGCATGAACGGGCGGGGAAGGGCGCGGCAAAGGCCGCCGCGTAGGCGTCGTTCACCAGCGGAAAGTGGGCCATGTCGGTAATGAACACCGTGGTCTTGACCACGCAGGCCAGGCTGCCGCCGGCCTCGGTCAGGACGGCGGCAAGGTTGGCGCAACTCTGGGCGGCCTGGACCTTGGCATCGCCCTCCACCACGGTGCCGGTGACCGGATTCACGGGCAGCTGGCCGGAAACGAACAGCAGGTTGCCGGTGCGGATGGCCTGGCTGTACGGGCCGATGGCGGCGGGGGCGTCGGGGCTGGTTATCTGGTGCTTCATGGGGTGTCTCCTGTTGGGCTGGCTACTTGTACATGGGCAGAATGTCGAACACGAACAGGGTGTGGCAAATGGCCGTGACGATGCCGAAGATCAGCAGCGCGGGCACGGCGGCTTTGCCGCCCCTGGCGCGGAAGCCGTTCGCGGGGCGGCGCGCACGACAGGCGCGCAGCATCACGGCGGGAATGATGACGGACCAGATGGTGGCGGCAAGCCCAGCCCAGCCGATGGCCAGCAGAAAGCCGTCGGGCCACAGCAGTCCGCCCAGGGTGGGCGGCAGAAAGGTGATCAGGGTGGTCTTGGTGCGGCCCGCGCGCGAATCGTCGAACTTGCACAGGTCGGCCATATAGTCGAACAGGCCCAGGCCCGCCCCCAGGAACGAGGTGGCCACGGCCAGCGACGAAAACGCCTCCAGCATGCGCAGGATGAGGCTGCTGTTCAGGTTGGCCCCCGCAGCCTTGACCAGGTCGCCCACGTTGCCGCCCGCAGCGATGACGTCGCGGAACCCGGCGCGAGGGATGGTGCCGTCGCAGGCCATTATCCACAACAGGTAACAGGCCAGGGCGATGACCGTGCCGCCAACGAGGCAGCGGTTGATCTGGTACGGCTGCTTGCCGAAATATTTGACCAGACTGGGCACGCTGGCATGGAAGCAGAATGAAGTGAGGTAGGTTGACAACGCGCCCCAGATGAAGATGGCCGAATCGCCGCCGCTGCTGCCTTCGCCCATGTCGAACAGGACCCCGGCGCGAATCTCTGACAGCATGCCCGTCATGGACAGGGCAAAGCTGACCACCATGCCGCCCATCATGATCACCGAGATGCGGTCGACGATCCAGGTGCTCCACCACACGCACGCGGTCAGCAGCAGTGCAAAGGTCAGCCCGGCGACCAGCTTGGAAGGCTCGTAGCCGATGGTCACCAGCAGGGAATGGCGCACGATGGACCCGCCCCCGCTGACGTAGGCATATACAAGGATGTACAGCACGAAGGCCACGGCCGCGCCGTTGATGACGCTCCACGACGGCCCCAGCGTATCCTTGACCAGGGTGTGAAAGCTGGCGCCGGGTTCGTAATGCAGGTTCACCTCCAGCAGAGCCTGGCTGGAGAGCAGCATCATGGCCCACGAAAGCAGCAGGATGAGCACGGACCACTGAAACCACATGCCGGCGGAGATGGTGGGAAGGGCCAGCATGCTGGCGCCGATGGATGTACCGGCGATGATCATGGTGCCGCCCAGTATGCTGGGGCGGTGTGCGCAATGCGTCATGGTCAACTCCTTATGAAAAAGGGGAACGCCAATGGCGTTCCCCTTCATGGTGATGCGGTGCTACTTCAACGGTTCAAAGCGTGCCGTGAAGAAGCGCAATACCTTCGGTTCGTGTACCATATTGAGGCCCTTGATGTTGTCACGATGCTTGTACAGTGCGATGCAGGCGTCGGCAACCACGTCCAGGTGCGCATAGGTGTACACGCGGCGCGGAATGGTCAGACGGACCAGTTCCAGCTTGGGCCGGTGGTGCTCGCCGGTCTTCTTGTCGCGCCCGGCGGAAACGATGCCCCGTTCCATGGAGCGTACGCCAGCTTCCAGGTACAGTTGGGCGGCCAGCATCTGCGCGGGGAATTCGTCCTGCGGGATGTGGGGCAGAAAGGCGCGGGCGTCCAGGAACACGGCGTGGCCGCCCACGGGCCGCACGATGGGCACCCCGGCCTCGGTCAGCCGGTCACCCAGGTAGCGGCACTGGGCGATGCGGTGGGCGATGTAGGCTTCATCCACCGACTCGCGAATGCCCTGGGCCATGGCTTCCATGTCGCGCCCGGCCATGCCTCCGTAACTGGGCATGCCTTCGTACAGCACCACCAGTTCGGTGGCCTTCATGAACAGTTCGTCGTCGTTCATGCACAGGAAGCCGCCGATGTTGACCATGCAGTCCTTCTTGCCGCTCATGGTGCAGCCGTCGGCGTAGCTCATCATCTCTTTCAGGATGGCGCGGATGGACTTGTCCGCGTAACCCGGCTCGCCTTCCTTGATGTAGTAGGCGTTCTCCACGCAGCGGGTGGCGTCGAACATCACCTTGATGTCGTGCCTGGCGCACAGTTCCTTCACCGCGCGCATGTTGCCCATGCTCACCGGCTGGCCGCCCGCCAGGTTCACGGTGACGGCCAGGCACACGTAGGGGATGCGATCCGCGCCCACCTCTTCGATGAGGGCCTGCAACTTGTTCAGGTCCACGTTACCCTTGAAGGGGATTTCCAGTTGGGCGTCATGGGCCTCGTCGCGGATGATGTCGCGAAAGGTCGCCCCGTTAAGTTCCTGGTGGGCGCGGGTGGTGGTGAAGTACATGTTGCCGGGCACGTAGTCGCCGGGCTTGATGCAGATCTGCGAAAGCAGGTTTTCCGCGCCGCGCCCCTGGTGAGTGGGCACGATGTGCCTGAAGCCGTAGTATTCGCGCACTACTTCCTGCAGATGCAGAAAGTTGCGGCTGCCCGCGTAGGCTTCGTCGCCGATCATCATGGCTGCCCACTGGCGGTCACTCATGGCGGTGGTGCCGCTGTCCGTCAGCATATCTATGCCAACGTCCTCGGACTTCAGCAGAAATGTGTTGTACCCTGCTTCGGCAATGTGCTTCTCGCGCTCCGCGCGGGTTGTCACGGCAATAGGTTCTACAGCCTTGATCTTGAACGGTTCTGCGGGATACCTGACGTCCATGATGCTCTCCTTTGTGTTGTACATGGTTGCCTTCGCCGTGCATGGGGGGCGAATTCCCCTGTTGTTGCGGAATTGCGGCGTGGAAACATGTTTCTATTCGCCGTAAGTGTGGTCATACGCAATGCGGGGGAAGCGACGGTGTAGTCTGGCCTACACGCGGTGCATTTTTCACGAGAAGCGAAATATGCTGCGGAAGCGGTGGGGGGCCTAGAAGGGGGTTCCATCGGCCAGCAGGCTGCGCCGCAGCGCCTCGCGCAGCCGGGCGGCCACGGGGCCGGGCCTGCCCGTGCCGATG
>NZ_VRYY01000119.1 GCF_015731765.1 Nitratidesulfovibrio oxamicus | reverse complement strand
GTGGACATGGAAGCCCTGCGCCGCGAACCGCTGGTGTGCATCGCCGCACCCGGATCGCCGCTGGCCGGGCTTGACCGGGTGACCCCGGCAGACCTTGCGGGCCAGCCGCTGGTGCTCACCCGGCACGTGTGGAGCCTGCGCCCCGCCATCGAACAGACCCTTGCCGCCGCCCACGTGCAGCCCGGGTCCGTGCTGGAATGTTCCAGCATCGTCATCGTCAAGCGGTGCGTGGCGTCGGGGCAGGGCGTGGCTGTGACGCCGCTGTGCGCCGTGCGCGACGAGGTGGACCGGGGTGAACTGCGCGCGCTGGACGCCGCCGCTCTCGTGGGCGCCCCCCTGACGGATGCATGGCGTGCGGATGCCCCCGGAATGCACGCCACCCTGTCCGTCCCGGTGCTGCTGGCCCTACCCGCCCGGCGACAGGCGCCCGCCGCTGCCGCCTTTTTCGCCGCTATCCTGCGTGACCTGTTCCGGCCCTAGCGCCCCGCCTGCTCACCCTGTCCGCGCCCTCAAGCCGTTGGGATACACGTCGGCATGACGTCCCACCCCGCACCCGGCAGACCCGTCCGCAGACTCGTCCGCAGGCTCGTTCGGCACGCGCATTCATCACCCGCGCATGCCGCCACCCCGCACCAACGGATAGGGCGGAACGGGTACTCCCGTTCCGCCCTTGGGCGTCATGCATCGTAGTGCCGTTGCTGGTCGAATGGGGCCAGCGCGTCGTCAGCCGCTACTTCGCCACGGCCACGCCGGTCAGTGGCTTGCCCTTGTATTCGCCGGTCAGCGTGCGCAGGAAGGACACGATGAGCGCGCGGTCGCCCTCGGGAATGGGCATGCCGGACAGGTAGGCGCCCATGATGCGCACGGCATCGTCCAGAGTGGTCACGGTGCCGTCATGCATGTAGGGGGCGGTCAGTTCGATGTTGCGCAGGTTGGGCACCTTGAAGCGGTGCAGGTCCTCGGGCTTCTTGGTGAAGTCCTTCATGCCCGCGTCGGAGCCCAGCGGGTTGCCCCGGTCCTTGAAGTAGTCGGCCTTCAGGTCCATGTATTCGAACGATTGGCCGCCCACGGCCTTGCCCACATGGCAGCTGGAGCAACGGTACGCCTTGAAGCGCTGGTAGCCGTCCATCTCCGCCTGGTTCAGGGCCTTGTCGTCACCCTTCAGCCACTTGTCGAAACGGCTGTTGGGGGTGATCAGGGTCTTTTCGTACTCGGCGATGGCGTCGGTGATGCCCGCCGCGCTCCAGCCGCCGGGGTACAGGGCCGCGTATTCCGCCGTCAGGGGAGCGTCGGCGGCCAGCTTGGCGATGATCTCCTGCCAGTCCCTGGAACCCATCTCGATGGGGTTCAGCGGCGGGCCTCCCGCCTGTTCCTGCAGGTCGGCCGCGCGGCCATTCCAGAACTGGCGGACGTTGAACACGGCGTTGAAGGTGGTGGGGGCGTTGATGTCGCCGAACTGCTTGCGGATGCCTTCCGCGAAACGGCGGTTGTCGGTGCCCGCCTTGTCCTCTGCGTGGCAGCCGGAACAGGCCAGCGTGTTGTCCGCGGACAGGCGCTTGTCGTTGAACAGCCGTTCGCCCAGGGCCACCTTGCGGGAATCGGTGGGCAGCGACGCGGGCAGGGGCTGCAACGGCTCGTTGGCGCGGTTGGGCGCGGCGTCGGTGGAGTAATGCGCCGCGCGCGTGGCCGCCGCCCATTCCAGAACGGCCTTGCGGTCTTCGGCGTTCAGGCGGCTGCCCCAGTGCACCGCCGTGAACTTGGCGGGGGGCATGGTCTCGTTCAGCACCACCCACTCCATCTTGGCGATGGTGGCTTCGCCCACGGGCGCGTCATTACCAGAGCCTTGACCAGAGCCCGGAGCCGCGTCAACCAGTTCCACGTTCAGGTCCATGGCGCGCAGGCCGTCGCGGAAATCCTTTTCGATCATCTGCTTGATGCCGGGCACCTTGGCGTAGAACGGCAGATCATAGTCGCGGCTGTGACAGGCCATGCACTTGTCGCGCACCACTTCGGACACCTGCTTGAACTTGTCCATCTGCGGTACGCCCTTCACGGGCCGACGGGCATCCGCTCCCTTTTCGGCGGCTGCCGCGTGCGCACCGGGCACTGCGTACAGGCTGGGCGCGGCAAACCCCATGATCGCCGCAAGGCCCCACCCAGCCAACATCCGTGCTGCTCCCTTTCGCATCATCGCCTCCTGTCGCGGGCATCCGCATGCCCACGGTCTGTGCGAAACCTCACGAGCGTTGCCGTCTTCCATGCCTGTGCCGCGAGGTCGCAGGGTTCGATAACACCTTGGATCATTTGATGACCCCAATCGTTGAGGATGCTATATCGAAAGACATTATTTTAGCAATAGTAATTATTACTGATTATGCATGGCTCACTTTATTTCAAGGCTTTGATTTCAATCAATAACTCTGAAAACTTCCGGGAGAGCTTGTTCAGATTTTCTCACGCCCTTGCCGCAGAAGGGCGCAAACGAAGACGCCGCAGCGTTTCCGCTGCGGCGTCTTCAAAATATGGTGCCGAGGAAGGGACTCGAACCCTTACAGGATTTCTCCCACTACCCCCTCAAGATAGCGTGTCTACCAATTCCACCACCTCGGCACGGGGAACGACCGTATAGCCTTGGTCAACCCGGCTTGGCAAGCGTTTTCTGCTGTTTTTCCGCACCCCCGGTACCAATGCGCAACAAACCGGCGTCGCGGCGCTTCCGCCGTTGTGCAACGTCGCGACGCGAAACGGCCAAACGCCCCCGCCCCGGCACGCCGCTGCGCACATTCCGCCGCGCCCTCAGCGGCTTGCGGTGGTTGCGGGTTTGCATGTACTGTCGTGCGCTGTCCTCATCCGCCGCCCCAGCGGCCCTTTCCGGCAGCCCGCACGGGCCGCCATGCAGCGGCACGGCCTGCGTCGCCGCAGCCACCCCGAATCCACACGAACCTCACCCACGCATGAACATACCCAACCTTCACCCCGCCCAGCAGGCCCGGACCACGTCCGCATCCACGCAAGCCGCCACAGGCGCAGCCCCTGCGCCCGGCAGCATCCTGTGCCTGGACATCGGCAGCGGCACCCAGGACGTGCTGCTGACCATGCCCGGCCTGAACCCGGAAAACTGGCCGCGCTTCGTGCTGCCCACGCCCGCCCGCCGGGTGGCCAGACGCATCGCCGAACTCACCGCCGAGGGCCGCCACATCTGGCTGCACGGCGAGAACATGGGCGGCGGTTTCTTTGGTGCGGCAAAGGCCCACGTGGCCGCCGGGCTGCGCATGGCCGCCCACCCGGAAGCGGCCCTGGCCCTGCACGACAACCCGGAACGGGTGCGCGCCCTTGGCGTGGACATTGCCGAATCCTGCCCCGCTGGGTTCGCCCCGGTGCGCCTGTCCGACTACGAACCCGGCTTCTGGCGCGCCCTGCTGGATACCTGCGGCCTGCCGCAGCCGCACCTGGTGGTGGCCGCCGCACAGGATCACGGACACCATCCGCAGGGCTCAAACACCGTGGGTCGCTTCGAGCTGTGGCGCGATTTTCTCAACAGTTCCTCGGACGGCCAGCCCGGAGCCAACCCGGCCAGCCTGATCTACGACGTGCCGCCCGCCCAGTTCACCCGCCTGATCACCTTGCAGCGGGCCATCGGCGGCGGCCCCGTGGCCGATACCGGCGCGGCCGCCGTGCTGGGCGCGCTGGCCCTGCCCGAAGTGCAGGCCCGCAGCGCCCGCGAAGGGGTGCTGGTGGTCAACGCGGGCAACAGCCATACCATCGCCTTTCTGGTGTTCCGCCAGCGGGTGTGGGGCGTGTACGAGCACCACACCGGCATGCTGACCACCGAAAGCCTGCTGCACGACCTGAACGAATTCCGCCTGTGCTGGCTGCCCGACGAGCAGGTGCGGGCCGCCGGGGGCCACGGCAGCGCATTTGCCCCGGACATTCCGCCGGAGACGGAAGGCTTTCGCCCCGCCTTCGTGCTGGGACCACGCCGCGAGATGCTGCGCGGGCACGGCCAGTTCATCGCCCCGCACGGCGACATGATGCTGGCGGGCTGTCACGGCCTGCTGCACGGGCTGAGCCTGCGCGGCGGGGCCTGACAGCGCCAGGCCGACCACGTGACCGGCTGACCGACAGCGCGGCAAGATCCAGCCTCCGTGCGGCGGTTTTGCCCGGTTCGCAAACGGTGGGCACGTGCAACGCCTGCCGGTTGCAACGCTGCCCGGACACTCGTTTTCCTTCGGCCAACACGGCCCGCCACGCGGGCAACCATAAAGAGGGGTGCCATGGAATTCTTCGACATAGCCGAAACCTGGAGCCGCGAGGCCATCACCGCCGCCCAGATCGTCCGCCTGCGCAACACCGTTGAGCAGGCCATGAAGTCGCCCTTCTACGGCCAGCGACTGAAGGAGGCGGGCGTCACCCCCGGCTCCATCCGCTCGCTGGACGACGTGCGGCGCATCCCGCTCACCAGCAAGGACGACCTGCGCGCCCAGTACCCCGACGGGCTGATCTGCGTGCCCAAGTCGGAACTGGTGCGCATGCACGCCTCCAGCGGCACCACCGGCACCCCCACCGTGGTCTACCACACCCAGTCCGACCTCAATTCCTGGGCGGACCTGATGGCCCGCTGCATGCACATGGTGGGCATCCGCCGCGAGGACGTGTTCCAGAACATGGCCGGGTACGGCCTGTTCACCGGCGGCCTCGGCATCCACTACGGGGCCGAGCGCCTGGGCTGCCTGACCATTCCCGCCGGGGCGGGCAACACCCGCCGCCAGGTCAAGCTGGTGCGCGACTTCCGAACCACCGTGGCCCACATCATCCCCTCGTATGCGCTGTATCTGGGCGCCGCCCTGCGCGACGAAGGCGAAGACCCCGCCGAGCTGCCCCTGCGCATCGCCCTCATCGGCGCGGAACCCCACACCGAGGAGGCCCGCCGCCGCATCGAGGACATGCTGGGCCTGAAGGCCTACAACTCCTACGGCCTGTCCGAGATGAACGGCCCCGGCGTGGCCTTCGAGTGCGTGCACCAGGACGGCCTGCACGTCTGGGAGGACGCCTACATCGCCGAAATCATCGACCCCGCCACCGGAGAAGCCGTACCCGACGGCGAGGTGGGCGAACTGGTCATGACCACCCTGTGCCGCCAGGGCATGCCCGTGCTGCGCTACCGCACCCGCGACCTGACCCGGTTCCTGCCCGGCGAATGTGCCTGCGGCCGCGTGCACCGCAGGCTCGACCGCATCCTGGGCCGCGCCGACGACATGCTCATCGTCAAGGGCGTGAACATCTACCCCATGCAGGTGGAACAGGTGCTCATGGGCTTCCCCGAAGTGGGCCAGAACTACCTCATCGTGCTGGAACGCGACGACTTCCGCGACGTGTTGCGCGTGAAGGTGGAAATACGCGACGAATACTTCGAGGAAGACATGCGCAAACTGCACGGCCTGCGCGAACGCATTACCCGCCGCATCCACGACGAAATCCTGGTCACCCCCAAGGTGGACCTGGTCCAGCACAACAGCCTGCCCAAAAGCGAAGGCAAGGCCCAGCGCGTGCAGGACCTGCGCGAACGCCCCGCGTTGTAACGCTACGGCACCTCTGTTGAAAGCAATGCGGGGGAGGGGAGGAAACTTTTCCAAAAGTTTCCTCCCCTCCCCCGCCCCCCCACCCCTCCTTCAAAATGTTTCAATTGGGGCGCATTGATAACGGCATGGCCTGCCGGTTGCCCCGATCCCATACCTTAACAACCAAATCACCATGGACTACATTCTCGCCACCCTGTGCATCATTGTGCTGTTCGGCATGATCGGACTCAACGTGTTCGGGTTGCCGGGCAACTGGCTGGCCGTGGGCGTGCTGGCGCTGTGGAAGCTGCTGGCCCCCGCCGCGCCGGGCATGGACACGTGGTTCTTCGCCACGGTCATCGGAGCAGCCGCCGTGGGCGAGGTGCTAGAATTCGGCGTGCAGATGCTGGGCGGCAAGCGGTACGGCTCCACCGGGCGAGGCAACCTGGGCGGCATTCTGGGGGCCATCGCCGGGGCCATTCTGGGCGCGCCCTTCCTGTTCGGACTGGGCGCGCTGCCCGGCGCGCTGGCCGGGGCATGGTTCGGCTGCTACCTTGCGGAACTGAGCCATGGCCGCCCGCGCGACGCGGCCCG
>NZ_VRYY01000118.1 GCF_015731765.1 Nitratidesulfovibrio oxamicus | reverse complement strand
CCTTTACCGCACCGGTGACCAGATGCGACAGGGCCAGCGCGCGAGCCAGTTCCGCGTCGCTGCGGCCCCATGCGCGGGCGGCCAGCGCCGGGGGAATGATGGCGGTAAGTCCGTGGTTGCCGGAACCGGCGCTGCTCATGACCGGCTGGTTGGCCCCGGCCATGCGCACGTCGGCGGCGGCAGCCGTGGTGGCCTTCACGCGGGCGCTGATGTCCGGGCCGCAGGCGTCATGTGCACAGGAGCCGGGTACACTGGTGCCGGGCGCGCAGTTGCTTGGGCAATCTCCGCCGCGCAGGGCTTGGCCCAGCGTATGTCCCACGGCCAGCCCCCACGGGCTGGTCAGCCCCTGTTCGGCCACGGCTAGATTCATCTCCGCGCCGCGCAGCAGGTCTCGGGCGAGATCGGCGTCGATCCCGTCGGCCCAGTTCCACAGGTCGTCAAAGGCGGCCCGTTGCAGGTCGGCCATGTAGGGGGGCAGGCTGTCGCCGCCAAGGGCGTCTTCCGCCCGGTAGACCACCTGCCCGTTGTGGCGCACCTCGGCCACGCGGTCGTGCCGTCCGGCCACCACGGCCACCACCAGATGCCCGGGGCGGTACAGTTCCGCCTCTGCGTACACGGTGGGCACGTCCTGCACGATTTCCTGCGTCACCGCGCCACGCTCCGTCAGGGCGCGGGCGGCGGCCACGTCGTCGGCGGTGACGGAGGCCAGCGCCTGCAGGCCCATGTCGGCATCACCCGCAAGGGCTCCCAGCGCGGATGCCAGCATGTTGCCGCGCAGGCCCTGCGCGCCGGGAATGCCCACGGACTGGCCGTTCTTGTAGATGTTGGCCGAAAGACGCAGGTGGATGCGTTCAGGCGGGCCAGGCAGGTGGCGTGCGGCGGTGGCGGCGGCAAGGGCCACGGCCCCCGGTTCGGTGCAGCCAAGCGCGGGCTTTACTTCGGCGGCGAAAAAGGCGGCGATGTCCATGGAGCCTCCTGCTTGTGCGCGGGCGGCCGGGTGGAGTGAAGGGGCAGGTTCCGGCATGCCGCGCTGGTGCGGGCGTGATGGGGCTGCGGGCGAACCCGCGTTTTCGCGCGGCGGCGGTGCGCCGCATATACGCAAAAGGGGGTCACGGTGAACCGTGACCCCTTGATGGCGTGCTGGCGTTCCCAGGGGGATTTGAACCCCCGTCGACGGCGTGAAAGGCCGTTGTCCTAGGCCGGCTAGACGATGGGAACGCATGTTGGCTGGGCTGCTAGGACTCGAACCTAGATTAGCGGAGCCAGAATCCGCCGTCCTGCCAATTGAACGACAGCCCAACAACGAGGTTGTGTATCTATCCGTCAGGCCTCCGGTTGTCAACGGGAAATGCGCGCAGGGTCCGCACTTTTTATTTTTTGCGCATAATATGCCTGAATCATGTCGGATATTGTGGCGTTTCGTGGCGTGGGGCATCTTCGCATGTCTTTTTCGACCGTCCGCAGGCGTATCCCACCCATCGCGGCGGGGGCTTTGCTGCCGCGAAATTTCGTACTATGCTCGTCCCGTCCGCATCGGACATCCGGCGGATTGTCCCGCGCGCGGCCTTGACGGCTGCGGCGCGGCCCGTCCGGTTCACGTCTTTCTGCTTGCAGGCGTACGCGCCGAGGTTTTTTTGCAGCGATTCGCACCAGAGAATGTCGCACCGGTTGTCGGCGAAAGCCGCACCCGGTAGGCGAGACGGCAGGCCGCCCCCTCGTCTGACGGGGTAGCTGTCCGCACGGGGCCGTCATCCGGCTCCGCTCCATCCCGCCCAGCCGATTCCGTCCGATGCCATCGGATGGTGGTCTTTGCTTTCGTCCCGCAACCATCCTTCTGACGTTTCCAGGCCGATCTTTCGCCATGCGCGCCGCATGGCGGTCGTGCGCCGCCGGGTTGCCTGCCTGGTCCGCGCCGGTCATGTCGCGCGCCGTACTTCAGGAGTGACGCAATGCACATCAGAGACGAACGCCCCGGCAACCAGCAGGACTGCCGGGCGATCATCCATATCGAATACACGGCCTTCAAGGGCCACCCCATGCACGCCCACGGCGCGGAACCCACCGAACACCTGATTCCCGGACTGCTGCGCGCCAGCGGCGACCTGATTCTGTCCCTGCTGGCCGAGGTGGAGGGCGAACCCGTGGGTCACGTGGCCCTTTCGCCCGCAGTGGTGGGAAAGGACCGCGCTGGTTGGTACCTGCTAGGGCCGGTGGGCGTGCTGCCGCCCATGCAGGGCAGGGGCATCGGCTCCGCCCTGATCCGCGAGGCGTTGCGCCGCATGCGCGACGCCGGTGCCCTGGGCGTGGTGCTGGTGGGCGACCCCGGCTACTACGCCCGCCTCGGCTTCGGCTGCGTGCCGGGGCTGCACTATCCCGGCGTGCCCGACCAGTACGTGCTGGCCGTGCGCTTCGGCGACCGGCTGCCGCAGGGCGACATCATCGCCCACGCGGGCTTCGCGGAACCGGCATAGCGCCAACAACGACAATCCGAAGGGGCCGTGGCATGCGCCCGGTTCTTCATGAGGTATACCATAATGTTGCAATCATGGGGTTTCGACCCGTGGTTTGCCGCACACGCGGCGGATATGTTCATGGAAGGTTGCGGTTTTGCCCGGGTCTGCGCAGTGGACCGGGGAGCGTATCGCATACGGGGTGAAGGGGGCGAGGTTCCGGCGGAACTGGCGGGCAGGCTTGCCTACCATGTGGACAGCGCCGCCGACCGACCCTGCGTGGGCGACTGGGTGACGGTGCAGTGGCACAGCGACGGGACGGCGGCCATCATCCACCGGGTGTTCCCGCGCCGGACCGTGCTGCGGCGCAAGACGGCGGGCGATGGCTGCGCCGTCCAGATGATTGCGGCCAACATCGACACGGCGTTCATCGTGCAATCGTGCCATTACGACTTCAACCCCGGCAGGCTGGAACGCTATCTGGTCATGCTGGCGGACGGGGGCGTGGAGCCCGTGGTGGTGCTGACCAAGACGGACCTGGTCACCCCGGAAGACCTCGGCAACCTGCTGGCGGTGGTGGCCGCCGTCACGCCCGCGCGGGTGATCGCCCTCAGCAGCGTGACCGGGGCCGGGCTGGATGTGTTGCGACAGGCGCTTGCGCCGGGCCGGACCTATTGCCTGCTCGGCTCGTCGGGCGTGGGCAAGACGACCCTGCTGAATCAACTGACGAGCGGGCAGGCAGGGGCGGGGGGCTTGCACGAGCACGCGCATGTCACGCGTGCCGACCGGGCCACGCGTGCTGTCAGCGCCACCGGCGAAGGCACCCACACCACCACCCGCCGCCAACTCACGATGCTGGATGGCGGGGCGCTGGTCGTGGACACGCCGGGCATGCGCGAGGTGGGCACCGTGGCCGCGGCGGATGGCGTGGACGCGGGCTTTGCGGACATCGCCCTGCTGGCGGGCGAATGCCGCTATGCCGACTGCCGCCACGAACACGAGGCGGGCTGCGCCGTGCGGGCCGCCGTGGACCGTGGAGAGTTGTCCGCCACGCATTACCGGAACTACCTGAAACTGCGAAAAGAGGCCGAGTTCAGCGAAATGTCGCAGCTCGACCGGCGCAGAAAGGACAAGGCGTTCGGCAAACTGGTCAAGTCGGTCAAGAAACACATGGGATACTGAGGCGTTCCTGTTTGTTCCCCTCTCTCTTTTGAGGGGTAGGGCAGGCAGGTAACCTCGTTCGTCCCCAAAACCGAAACACCCCGGCGGGATGGCTCCCGCCGGGGTGTCGTGCATTCTTCTGTCTTCAGTCGGCGCGTGCTTACGCGCCTTCCTTCTTCTCGATCTTCGCCCAGCTGTCGCGCAGGCCCACGGTGCGGTTGAACACCGGCTTGCCGGGGGTGCCGTCCTTGTCGGCGCAGAAGTAGCCGATGCGCTCGAACTGCACGCGGGTGCCGGGGGCCACGTCGGCCAGGGCCGGTTCCAGCATGGCGGTGACGGTCTTCAGCGAATCGGGGTTCAGGTAGTCCACGAAGGTCTTGCCTTCTTCCGCCGCGTTGGGGTTTTCCACGCTGAACAGGTGCTCGTACAGGCGCACCTCTGCGTGCAGGGCATGCGCGGCAGACACCCAGTGGATGGTGCCCTTCACCTTGCGCCCGTCCTGCGACCAGCCGCCCTTGGTGGCAGGGTCGTAGGTGCAGCGCAGTTCCGTGATGTTGCCGTCCGCGTCCTTCACCACCTCGCGGCAGGTGATGTAGTAGGCGTAGCGCAGCCGCACCTCCGCGCCGGGGGCCAGGCGGTGGTACTTCTTGGGCGGGTCTTCGCGGAAGTCGTCGCGCTCGATGTACAGCACCTTCGAGAACGGCACCGTGCGCGAACCGTGCGACGCATCCTCCGGATGGTAGGGCATGTCGAAGGTTTCCACCTGGTCGTCGGGGTAGTTTTCGATGACGACCTTGATGGGGTCCAGCACGCCCATCACGCGCGGGGCGACGGCGTTCAGGTGTTCGCGCATGCAGAATTCCAGCAGCGAGAAATCCACCACCGAATCGGCCTTGGCCACGCCGATGCGCGCGCAGAAGTCCTGCAACGCCTCGGGCGTTACGCCCCGGCGGCGCAGCCCGCTGATGGTGGGCATGCGCGGATCGTCCCAGCCGTTCACGTAGCCGCCCTCCACAAGCTGGATCAGCTTGCGCTTGGACAGCACGGTGTAGGTCAGGTTCAGCCGGGCAAATTCCAGTTGCTGCGGGTGGTAGACGCCCAGGGTATCCAGCGTCCAGTCGTAGAGTTCGCGGTTGTTCACGAACTCCAGCGTGCAGATGGAGTGGGTGATGCCCTCGATGGAATCCGAAATGCAGTGCGTGTAGTCGTACATCGGATAGATGCACCACGCATCGCCGGTGCGGTGGTGATGGGCATGGCGGATGCGGTACAGCGTGGGGTCGCGCATGACCACGTTGGGCGATGCCATGTCGATCTTGGCGCGCAGCACGTGTTCGCCGTCCTTGAACTCGCCCGCGCGCATGCGCCGGAACAGGTCAAGGTTTTCTTCCACGCTGCGGTTGCGGTAGGGGCTTTCCGTGCCGGGGGCGGTCAGCGTGCCGCGATGAGCGCGGATTTC
Source organism: Nitratidesulfovibrio oxamicus (assembly GCF_015731765.1). GTDB lineage: Bacteria > Desulfobacterota > Desulfovibrionia > Desulfovibrionales > Desulfovibrionaceae > Cupidesulfovibrio > Cupidesulfovibrio oxamicus. Next base: position 1,187 of record NZ_VRYY01000118.1, on the reverse strand, counting down.
GTCCGCCGACAGGCTGTCCACGTAGGCCTTGCCCGCCAGGATCAGCTGTTCCGCATGCTGGTAGAGCTGCTCGAAATAGTCGGAGGCGTAGAATTCGCGACCTTGCCAGTCGCCACCAAGCCATTTCACGTCCTCGCGGATGGAATCCACGTATTCCTGGCTTTCCTTCAGCGGGTTGGTGTCGTCGAAGCGCAGGTTGCACTTGCCGCCGAATTCCCGCGCCACCCCGAAGTTGAGGCAGATGGACTTGGCATGCCCGATGTGCAGGTAGCCGTTGGGTTCCGGGGGAAAGCGGGTGTGCACCCGGCTGTCGAAGCGGCCATTGGCGTTGTCCGCCGTAATCAGCGCGCGGATGAAATCGAGACCCGGCTCGGCCTTGCGGTCGGGCTCGCTGGCGTTGTGATCGCTCATGATCGTGGGTTCCTGCTGGGGTTTTTCCGGCGGCCGTTCAGGCGGTCCGTCCGGGATGCGAAGAAAGATGCGGCAGGATACGGGAAGTGGTGTGCCCGGTCAATTCGGGGCGATTCAGGGCAATTCTGCCATGGAACGCAGGGGGGCTCTGCCGGACGGTCGCGCGCCATGAGGAGTGGGGGCATGGCTGCATGGCCCGTCGGGCGTCATTCCCGCTGGGTACCGTTGCCGCGCAGCCTGTGCATGACCTGCGAGAGAGCCAGCTTGCGGCTGGTGGGGCCCATGCGCACATAGAACTCCTCTTCCTTGCCGGTGTGCAGGATGACCGGTTCGGTGGCCTTGCCGCACTCCACCAGCAGCAGTTGTCTGCCGTCCAGCACCCGCACGGTGAAGCGCACGTGCGGCTGGTGCTCCACGCCGATGTGCTGGGCCAGCAGGGCGCTGAAATGGCGCAGCACGTGGTCCGCGTCCTCGAATCCGTCGGGTGCGAGGCCCAGCGCCTGCCCCTGGTCGTCCACGCCCACGACCAGGATGCCGCCGTCGCTGTTCAGGAACGCGGCTACGGTCTTCAGAGCCGCCAACTCTATCTCCTTGCCGTGCTTGCCGCTGGAAAGGTTGTGCCGCAGGGTGGACTTGAATTCCAGGCGGTCGCTTTCGCCCCCGGACAGCAGGGTGTGCAGGGCCTCGTCCGAAAGGGGGGCTGCGCTGGCGCCGGATGCGCCCCGGCGGGCATGCGTCCACCACGCGCCCAGCAGCACGGCCAGCCCGCCGCAGGC
>NZ_VRYY01000117.1 GCF_015731765.1 Nitratidesulfovibrio oxamicus | reverse complement strand
CAAGCGGCGAGAGCCAGAGCCCGAGGATACCGAAATGTGGAGAACTTCATCACCATGGTCTACCTGATCGCGGCCCCGATTCAGGTCGTGGTGGCTTCATGAATTCCACATCAAACGTCGAAGAACCAGAAAATTGATGTGGCCACATTTAAAATTGAAACACCAGAGCGGATATCATCGATGCAAGGCTTCTTTTACGACACTCCACACCAACTAGATGCCATACAGCCAGGAATGACCATTCAGAAAGTTGGAAGAACAACTGGATTGACAAGAGGAATTGTAGTAGGTCAATATGACAATCCGGTTCCTATCAAATACACGTCCCCAAATTTCTCTGGGCATGTATACTTTTCGGATTTCTATGTTGTTAGGGGACTTGAAGCCGCCTTCTCTTTGCCCGGCGACTCAGGGTCATTGGTCGTCAACGAAGATGGCAGCGCAGCCGTTGGGCTTGTTTTTGCGGGTGCCGAAGCCAATTTAAGCTACGTCATCCCAATTGAAGACATCGTTAGCGCGATAGGTTTAGAAATAGTATCGGGACACAACGTCTCCCCCCACGGAGGCCATGATGAACGCCAAGATCAGAACATTGACCAAGGAACTTAGAAAAAGACTCAACCTCACTGATTCTCAAGCATCCATTTTAATTGACCAAACATCAACGCCAGAAAAATTCATCGTCCACCTTTTTTGCCACAAGGGAGCTAACCAGTTTCCTAAGCAATGGCATGGGCATGCTGTCGAATATATATCCACTGATTTCCCAAAGGCATACATCACACGCGAGCCTCTTTGCTGCTAATCCGCAAAAGCTCCACAGTGGGGCTTCACCCTCTTTCCAAGCTCAGCTTGCCTTATTAGGTCATGCCCAACGCTCACAATGACATTGCCAACTAGCTCAGCGCAAGAAAAGGGGGACGGCGAGCCGCCCCCCTTTTCTTTTGCGAAATGCAACATATTCACAAGCACAGAGCAATCAAAAGCTTGCCCTGCCCTAGTCCGTCACCTCAAGGCACGCCCTACTGCACCCGCCACCCGCGCAGGGGATGGGGTAGTCGCCGCTGAAGCAGGCCAGGCAGTAGTTTTCGGGGTGCGACACGGAGCGCAGCAGCCCGTCGATGGACAGGTAGTGCAGCGAATCCAGCCCGATGAACCGTTCGATCTCGGCAATGGAATGGTTGGCCGCAATCAGTTCGCCCTTGGACGAAAAGTCGATGCCGTAGAAGCACGGGTGCTTGATGGGCGGGCAGCTGACGCGGAAGTGCACTTCCGCCGCGCCCAGTTCGCGCAGTTTCTTCACGCGGGTGCGAATGGTGGTGCCGCGCACGATGGAATCGTCCACGATGCAGATGCGCTTGCCCTTGATCATGCTCTTGACCGGGTTGATCTTCACCTGCACGCCAAAGTCGCGCATGTCCTGCGAGGGCTGGATGAACGTACGGCCCACGTAGTGGTTGCGGATCATGGCGTGCTCGTACGGCAGGCCCGACTGCTGGGCAAAGCCCACCGCACAGTAGATGCCCGAATCCGGGAAGGGCATGATGAAGTCCACGTCCGGGGCCGATTCCATGGCCAGTTGGCGGCCCATTTCCTTGCGGCACTGGTACACGTCTTCGCCGAACACGATGGAGTCGGGCCGGGCGAAGTAGACCAGTTCGAAGATGCACTGGCGCGTGGGCGGCTTGTTGCCTTCGTCGAGCAGGCTGTAGCTTTTCACGCTGTTGCCTTCGATGACCAGCATTTCGCCGGGGTCCAGCGGGCGGATGAATTCCGCCTCCATCAGGTCGAAGGCGCAGGTTTCGGATGCCAACACCGGCGAACCGGCCAGGCGGCCCAGGGCCAGCGGGCGCATGCCGTGCGGGTCGCGCATGGCGATGAGCTTGTCGTTGGCGAGAATGATCAGCGAATACGCGCCCTGCACCCGCTTGCACGCGGCCATGACGGCTTCCTCGAAGCTTTTGCCGTTCATGTTGTGCGCGATGAGGTGCACGAACACTTCGCTGTCAATGGAAGTCTGGAAGATGGCCCCCTTCCGTTCCAGTTCGTCGCGCAGTTCCACGGTGTTGGTCAGGTTGCCGTTGTGCGCGATGGCGATTTCCATGCCCTTGAAGCGCACCAGAAACGGCTGGGCGTTGCGGATGAGCGAGGCCCCGGTGGTGGAATAGCGGATGTGGCCGACGGCGATGTTGCCCTTCAGCTCCTTGCCCAGGTGCCGTTCGTTGAACACGTCGGGCACCAGGCCCATGCCCCGGTGCTCGCGCAGCTTCTGGCCGTCCCAGGTGACGATGCCCGCGCTTTCCTGCCCGCGATGCTGCAGGGCGTACAGGCCGAAATATGCCATGCGCGCCGCTTCGACGTGGTTGTAGATGCCGAAGATGCCGCAGTAATGCTTGATCATGCTCTACCTCGATGCAGACGGTCCGTTACGCGCCCATTGTGGTCATGTCATGCGCCAGTCATGCGCCAGCCGCTCGCCAGCCGCTCGCCAGCCGCTCGTCTGGCCTTGCCTGTCGTTCAGCAGGCATTCGCCACATTGCGCGTGGCCCCAAAGCGCAGGACCGGGCCTGAGGCCCGGTCCTTGTCGGTCTTCTAGTTGGTTCCGTAGTATTCCTGCAGGCTCTTCACGTTCACCCCGCAGCAGCGGCTGGCCCGTATGGCCTGCGCGATGGCCTTGGCGCCGGATACGGTGGTGCTGTAGGGCACCCCGTACATCAGCGTGGCCTGCCGGATGGACTTGGAATCCTGCACGGTGCGCTTGCCCGAGGCGGTGTTGAGCACCAGGGCGATATCGCCGTTCTTGATGAAGTCCACGATGTTGGGCCTTCCCTCGTACACCTTGTGTACCGACGTGGCGGGCACGCCGCCTTCGCGCAGCAGCCTGGCGGTGCCGCTGGTGGCCAGCACCTCGAAGCCGAGGTCCGCGAACATGCTGGCCACTTCCGTGATCAGCAGCTTGTCGCGGTCGTTGACGGAGATGAAGATCTTGCCGCTTTCGGGCAGACGCTGCCCGCCGGCAAGCTGGCCCTTCAGATAGGCTTCCTCGAAGCTGGAGGCAATACCCATCACCTCGCCCGTGGACCGCATTTCCGGGCCGAGCAGGATGTCCACCCCCGGGAAGCGGTTGAACGGGAACACCGATTCCTTCACCGAGAAGTAGCCGGTGCGGCGCATGGACCAGGGGTCCAGTTCCTTCAGCGTGGCCCCCAGCATTATCTGGGTGGCCAGGCGCGGCAGGGGCACCGCCGTGGCCTTGGACACGAAGGGCGCGGTGCGCGAGGCGCGGGGGTTCACTTCAAGGATGTAGATGAGGCCGTCCTTGACCGCGAACTGGATGTTCATCAGGCCCACCACGCGCAGTTCGCGCGCCAGTTCCACGGTCTGCCGGGCAATCTCGTTGACGATGGCCTCGGGCAGGGTGTGCGGCGGAATGACGCAGGCGGAGTCGCCGGAGTGGATGCCCGCTTCCTCGATGTGTTCCATGATGCCCGCCACGTACACGTCGGTGCCGTCGGACAGGGCGTCCACGTCCACCTCGATGGCGCTTTCCAGGAACTTGTCGATGAGGATGGGGTGCTTGGGCTTTTCACCCACCGAATTGGCAAAGTATTCTGCCAGCTGTTCCTCGTCGTACACGATTTCCATGGCCCGGCCACCCAGCACGTAGCTGGGCCGCACCACCGTCGGGTACCCGATGCGGGCGGCGGCGCTGCGCGCCTCGGGCAGGGACATGACCGTGGCGTTGGCGGGCTGGCGCAGGCCCAGCTTCTGCAACAGGGCCTGGAAGCGTTCGCGGTCTTCGGCGCGGTCGATGGAATCGGGCGAGGTGCCAAGAATGGGCACGCCGGCGCGCATCAGCGGCACGGCCAGGTTCAGCGGGGTCTGCCCGCCGAACTGCACCACCACCCCGTCGGGCTTCTCCGCCTCGATGATGTTCATGACATCCTCGTAGGTCAGCGGCTCGAAGTACAGACGGTCGGAGGTGTCGTAGTCGGTGGATACCGTTTCCGGGTTGGAGTTGACCATGATGGCCTGCACGCCCATTTCCTTCAGCGCGAAGGAGGCGTGGCAGCAGCAGTAGTCGAACTCGATGCCCTGCCCGATGCGGTTGGGCCCGCCACCCAGGATGATGACCTTCTTGCGGTCTTCCACTGCCACTTCATGGCCGGTCTCGTAGGTGGAGTAGTAGTACGGGGTGTACGCCTCGAACTCGCTGGCGCAGGTGTCCACCAGATAGTAGGTGGGGGCGATGCCCATCTGCTTGCGCAGGGTGCGCACGTCCGATTCGGGGCGCTTCCACATTTCGGCCAGCTGGCGGTCGGAAAAGCCGTATTCCTTGGCGCGGCGCATCAGGGCCACCAGTTCCGCGTTGTCCACGGTCATGGCGTTGCCCAGGGCAAAGTCGCGCAGTTCGGCTTCCATGTCGACCAGGTCCTTCATCTGGCGCAGGAACCACGGGTCGATGGCGGTGGCCTCGTGGATTTCCTCCACGGTCATGCCGTCCAGCATGGCGTGGCGCACGTAGAAGATGCGGCGCGAGTTGGGCGTGCGCAGCTTGCGCATGATCTCTTCGCGCTCCGGACCCTTGCAGCGGAAGGCGGAACCAAGACCGGGCGCGCCCACTTCCAGCGAGCGCAGGCCCTTCTGCAGCGATTCCTTGAAGGTGCGGCCAATGGACATGGCCTCGCCCACGCTCTTCATGGAGGTGGTCAGCTCGTCCTTGGCACCGGGAAACTTTTCGAAGGTGAAGCGCGGAATCTTGGTGACGCAGTAGTCGATGGACGGCTCGAAGCTGGCCATCGTCTCGCGGGTGATGTCGTTGGGAATTTCGTCCAGCGTGTAGCCCACGGCCAGCTTGGCCGCGATCTTGGCGATGGGGAACCCGGTGGCCTTGGAGGCCAGCGCGGAAGAACGCGACACGCGGGGGTTCATTTCAATGACCACCATGTCGCCGTTCTGCGGGTTGATGCCGAACTGCACGTTGGAGCCGCCCGTTTCCACGCCGATTTCGCGCATGATGGCGATGGAGGCGTCGCGCATCATCTGGTACTCGACGTCGGTCAGGGTCTGGGCCGGGGCCACGGTGATGGAATCGCCCGTGTGCACGCCCATGGCGTCGAAGTTTTCGATGGAGCAGATGATGACGCAGTTGTCGGCCTTGTCGCGCATCACCTCCATCTCGAATTCCTTCCAGCCCAGCACCGACTGTTCGATCATCACCTCGTGCTTGATGGAGGCGGCAAGACCGCGCGCGGCGATCTCTTCCAGGTCCTCCATGTTGTAGGCGATGCCGCCGCCGGTGCCGCCCATGGTGAAGGCCGGGCGGATGATCAGCGGGAAGGGCATTTCGGTGCCAAGGCGGCGCACGTCTTCCATGGTGCGGGCAATGCCGCTGGCGGGCACCTTCAGGCCTATGTTGGCCATGGCCTCGCGGAACAGTTCGCGGCTTTCCGCCTTTTCGATGACCTGCTTGTTGGCCCCGATGAGCTCCACGCCGCATTCTTCCAGCACGCCCATGGCGGCAAGGGCCAGCGCGGTGTTCAGGCCGGTCTGGCCGCCCAGGGTGGGCAGCAGCGCGTCGGGCCGCTCCTTGCGGATGATGGCGGCAACCGTTTCCGGCTCGATGGGTTCGATGTAGGTGCGGTCGGCAAGACCGGGGTCGGTCATGATGGTGGCGGGGTTGGAGTTGACCAACACCACCTCGTAGCCTTCTTCCTTCAGGGCCTTCACGGCCTGCGTGCCGGAATAGTCGAATTCGCACGCCTGCCCGATGACGATCGGGCCGGAACCGATGACCATGATCCGCTTCAAATCGGTGCGTTTGGGCATTGGACTCTGTCTGGTAACAGGGTTGCCCCGCAGGGGCGGGAAAGAAGAGGGCTGCCGGGACAAAGGCGGGAGGAGTGTGCGGGGCGTTCCGGCGCGGCGAGGCGCGGGGGAACGGCCATCCACCCGCGATTGTTACGGAACATGCAGGAATGAACCCACATTCCGTCAGCAATCCGGCTCTTATATCGCGCACCCCCGCGCTTGGCAAGACGCGCACGGGGTGGCGGAAGGGCCGGAACCCCGTTTTTTGACATTGATGGGAAAGCGGGGGCGTGTGTCGTACATGCCCGCCGCAGGCGGGTATCGCGCGCGGCGGCAGCACCGCGAGAAGCCCGCCGCTGTCCGCAATCCCCTGTCGCCGCCTGCCGTTCGCGGGCAAACCGCCCCACGCGCCGGTGAACCCCCACGCCCCGCCGCCCTGCACCCTTCGAATCCGTCCGAATCCGCACGTTGCTTCGCACCGCGCCGCCCC
>NZ_VRYY01000116.1 GCF_015731765.1 Nitratidesulfovibrio oxamicus | reverse complement strand
TTGCTGACCGCCCACTTCGAATTCCGGGGCACCCCGGCCATGGCGCAGGCCGTGGCGGCGGGCAGCCCTGCCACGTCCGTTGCCGCACCCGGCGTCACCTCGCCCCCGGCCTCCATGCCCGCCAGCACGCCGTCCAGCGTCCCCAACATGGAAGGCAAGGAAGTGCGCTTCGGCATCTTCTCCTCCTCCCTGTTCGCCACCGTCACCACCGACGCCTCGTGCGGCGCGGTGAACGCCATGCACGACAGCCTGACCCCGCTGGGCGGGCTGGTGCCCCTGCTGAACATGCAACTGGGTGAAATCATCTTCGGCGGGGTGGGTTCCGGCCTGTACGGCATGGTGCTGTTCATCATCCTTACCGTGTTCCTGGCCGGGCTGATGGTGGGCCGCACGCCCGACTACCTCGGCAAGCGCATCGAAGGGCGCGAGGTCGCCTGGTCCGTGGCGGCGCTGCTGCTGCCCGCCATGCCGCTGCTGGGCTTCACCGCCCTTTCCGCCGTGGGCTGGGGGCCTGAAGCCCTTGCCAACGCGGGAGCGCACGGCTTTTCCGAACTGCTCTACGCCTACACCTCGTCCGCGCAGAACAACGGCAGCGCCTTCGGCGGGCTGGCGGCCAACAGCCCGGTATTCAACCTGACCACGGCGGCATCCATGCTCATCGGTCGCTTCGGCGTCATGCTGTGCATGCTGGTGGTGGCCGGTTCGCTGGCCTCGCGCAGGCCGCGCCCGGTCACCGACGCCTCGTTCCCCGTGGAGGGCGGCACCTTCGCCCTGCTGCTGACGTCCGTCATCATCATCGTGGGCGCGCTCACCTACCTGCCCGCCCTGTCATTGGGCCCCATCGTGGAACACCTGCAAATGCTCGAAGGGCTGCTGTTCTAGCCCACACCATAGGTACTCGCCATGAAACGCAATCGCACGCAATCGCACGCCCCCTCCATGTACCGCCGCGCGGTGCTGGATGCCTTCCGCAAGCTGGACCCGCGCATTCTCGCCAAAAACCCCGTCATGTTCGTGGTGGGCGCGGGCAGCCTGCTGACCACCGCCGCCTTCCTGCACGAACTGGCCCTGCGCGGCTGGGGCCCGCAGGCCTCGTTTGGCGGGCAGATCAGCCTGTGGCTGTGGGCCACGGTGCTGTTCGCCAACTTCGCCGAGGCCCTGGCCGAAGGGCGCGGCAAGGCCCAGGCCGACACCCTGCGCAACGCCCGGCGCGACACCCCGGCAGTGCGACTGCGCGACGGGGGAAAGACCGAAGAGGTGTTCGCCTCTGCCCTGACCCCCAATGATCTCGTGGTAGTGGAGGCTGGCCAGATGATCCCCGCCGACGGCACGGTGGTGGAAGGCGCGGCGGCCGTGGACGAATCGGCCATCACCGGCGAATCGGCCCCGGTGGTGCGCGAATCCGGCGGCGACCGCAGCGCGGTCACCGGCGGCACCACCGTGCTTTCCGACCGGCTGGTGATCCGCGTGACGCAGGAGCCGGGCAAGTCGTTCCTCGACCGGATGATCGCCCTGGTGGAAGGCGCGGAACGCCAGAAGACCCCCAACGAGATCGCCCTGAACATCCTGCTGGCCGGGCTGACCATCGTCTTCCTGGTGGCCGTGGTCACCCTGAAGCCCTTCGCGCTGTTCCACGGAGTGAACGTGGGCGTGGTGGTGCTGATCGCCCTGCTGGTGTGCCTGATCCCCACCACCATCGGCGGGCTGCTGGCGGCCATCGGCATCGCGGGCATGGACCGCCTGCTGCGGCGCAACGTGCTGGCCATGTCGGGCCGCGCGGTGGAGGCGGCGGGCGACGTGGACGTGCTGCTGCTGGACAAGACCGGCACCATCACCCTTGGCAACCGCATGGCCTCGGACTTCTTTCCCCTGCCCGGCGTGGACCGCGCGACGATGATCCGCGCGGCGCTGCTGGCGTCTTCCGGCGACGAAACCCCGGAAGGCCGGTCCATCGTCGATCTCGCCCGCTCCCAGGGCGCCGACGCCGCCATGTCCGCCACCACCAGCGGGGCGCAGCGCATTCCCTTCACGGCGCAAACCCGCATGAGCGGCATCGACCTGCCGGACGAACAACTGCGCAAGGGCGCCACAGACGCCGTGCTGGCCTGGGCCGACAGCCTCGGGCTGCCCGGCATGGCCGCACACCACGCCGAGGCGCAGAAGCTGGCCGACGCCATCGCCACCGACGGCGGCACCCCGCTGGTGGTGGCGTCCACCGTGGAGGGCGTGCTGGGCGTCATCCACCTGAAGGACGTGGTGAAACCCGGCATGCGCGACCGGTTCGAGCGCATCCGGGCCATGGGCATCCGCACGGTGATGATCACCGGCGACAACCGGCTGACGGCACAGGCCATCGCCGCCGAGGCTGGCGTGGACGACTACCTTGCCGAAGCGAAACCGGAAGACAAGCTGCACCTCATCGTGGACATGCAGAAGGGCGGGCGGCTGGTGGCCATGTCGGGCGACGGCACCAACGACGCGCCCGCGCTGGCCCAGTCGGACGTGGGGCTGGTGATGAACACCGGCACCCAGGCCGCGCGCGAGGCGGGCAACATGATCGACCTCGATTCCGATCCCACCAAGCTCATCGAAATCGTCGAGATCGGCAAGCAGCTGCTGATCACGCGCGGGGCGCTGACCACCTTCAGCGTGGCCAACGACGTGGCCAAGTACTTCGCCATCATCCCCGCCATCTTCGTGGCCTCGCTGCCCCAACTGGGCGCGCTGAACGTGATGCGCCTGACCAGCCCGGAAAGCGCGGTGCTTTCCGCCGTCATCTTCAACGCCCTGATCATCGTGGCGCTGATCCCGCTGGCCCTGCGCGGCGTGCGCTACCGCCCGCGCTCCACCGCGCACGCGCTGCGCACCAACCTGCTGGTGTACGGCCTTGGCGGGCTGATCGCCCCGTTCATCGGCATCAAGTGCATCGACCTGCTCATCACCGCCCTTGGGCTGGTGTAAAGGAGTATCCCCATGATCGCTCTCGTCAGACAATCCCTGGTGGTCACCCTGCTGCTTGCGACCGTGCTGTGCGGCGCGTACCCTGTGCTCGTGACCGGGGCGGCGCAAGCCCTCATGCCCCACAAGGCCAACGGCTCGCCCGTGCTGGCTGGCGGGCGGGTAACGGGTTCTGAACTGATCGGACAACTGTTCTCCGAAGCCGGGTATTTCCATGGCCGCCTTTCCGCCGCCGGAGAAACCGGCTATGACGCCTCGGCCTCCGGCGGGTCCAACCTGGGCCCCACCAGCCAGAAACTGGCCGACCGGATGCAGGCGGACGCCGCCGCCCTGCGCGCGGAAAACCCGGGCTGGACCGCCCCCCTTCCTGCGGACATGGTCACCGCGTCGGGCAGTGGCCTTGACCCGCACGTGAGCCCCGAAGGCGCGCGCATGCAGGTGGCCCGCGTGGCCGCCGCGCGCGGATTGTCCATGCAGGCGGTGGCCGAACTGGTGGAAGCGCACGTGGAAGGCCCGCAACTGGCCCTGTTCGGCGAACCGCGCGTCAACGTGCTGCGCCTGAACCTGGCGCTGAACGCTCTGGCGGGTGGAGGGGCAGAAGGCAACTAGGGCGGGCCTTGCGACAGGTCTTTCAAAAAACCGAAGGACCGTCGACTGCCCGGCATGCGTACCGCGCCCTTCCCCGCGCGGCAGGGCTTTCGATCTCCGGCAAGGAAAATGCGCCTTTTACGAAGGCGAGCGCGCGGCAGTTGTCAGGCAAGCGCGAAGGTCGACCCGGAGGACGCGTAGCGTGGCCGCAGGCAGGCATGCGAGCCATACGGCCACGCTACGCCGAGCGCGGGCCTTGCAAATGGCGACCGCAGGGCGCTCTGATGTGCGTGACCGGAGTAAAAAAGGCGCATCTGACGCAGCCGGAGGGCGAAACCCCGAAGCGCGGGGACGTCATGCAACCGGAGGAACAATGGAAGGATTCGCGGAACTGCTGGCCCGCAAACGCCAGGGTTCGCTGAAAGTCTATCTTGGCTACGCGGCGGGCGTGGGCAAGACCTACGCCATGTTGCAGGAAGGCCACCGGCTGCGGCAGGCCGGGTTCGACGTGGCCATCGGCTACGTGGAACCTCACCGCCGCCCGGAAACCGCCGCGCTCATGGACGGGCTGGAGGTGGTGCCCCCGCGCATGTGCCGGGTGGGCGACGCCCTGTTTCCCGAGGTGGACGTGCCCGCCGTGCTGGCCCGCCGCCCGCAGGTGGCGCTGGTGGACGAACTGGCCCACACCAACGCCGCGGGTTCGCCCAACCCCAAGCGCTACCGTGACGTGCTGGAGATCATGGAGGCAGGCATCAACGTCATCACCACGCTCAACGTGCAGCACCTGGAATCGGTGGCCGAGCGGGTGGAGACGGTGACCGACATCCCGGTGCGCGAACGGCTGCCCGACGCGGTGCTGCACCGCGCCGACCAGGTGGTGAACGTGGACGTGACCAAGGAAGAGCTGCGCGAGCGGCTGCGCCTGGGCAAGATCTACGGGCCGGAGCAGGCCGAGCGGGCGCTGATGGGCTTTTTCACCTACCAGAACCTGTCGCTGCTGCGCGAACTGTGCCTGCGCGAGGCCTCGGGCGACCAGGTGCGCAAGATCACCGAGCAGGGCCTGCTGTCGCGCGAGGCCGCCGGAGACGCCGTGGAGGCGGTGATGGTGGCCCTGAGTTCCGACCCCACCGACGCGGAAACCCTGATCCGCCGGGGCATGCGCATGGCCAGCCAGTTCGGTTCGCCGTGCTACGTGGTGTACGTGCGCCGCCCCAGCGAAACCCCGGTGCGCATCGACGCGGGGTTGCAGCGCGTGCTGCAGAACAACCTGCGCCTGGCTGCCCTGCTGGGGGCGGAAGTGGTGCAACTGGAAGGGCACGACGTGCCCGAGGCGCTGGTGAACTTTGCCAGCGAGCGCAACGTGCGCCACGCGGTATTCGGCAAGTCGCGCCTGTCGCCCCTGCGCGAGCGGCTGCGCGGATCGTTCATCCTCGACTTTCTGCACGAGGCGGTGGGGGTGGACGTGCACATCGTCAACACCACCCCCCGGGAGGCCCCATGAGCGCCAGCCCGTATGCGTCCTTCACGGAGGGGTTCCAAGCGGATGGACATGGTCGGAATGCGTCCGGTCCTGCTGTTTCCGGCGGGGACCATCCCGGCAGAAACGCCCCCCATCCGCCGCACACGTCCCACGGGCCGGAATCCCACGCCGGACCGCGCGCCACCCCGTTGCCCACCCTGCAAAAGCGCATCCGGCGCGACTTCCTGCGGCTGGTGGGGCTGTTCGGGGTGCTGGGCATCGTGCTGGTGGGCGCGGTGTTCGCCGCCGGGCGCATGCCCAATCTGCTGGTACGCATGAACTACGATTCCATCGCCTGGGTGCGCGAGATGGAAACGGCCATGAACGGCCTGCGCTTTGCCGCCCAGTATCCGGAGCGGGACGGCGCCGGCTGGGTCGCCGCCTTCGAGGCCGCGCTGGACCGGGCGGACCGCAACATCACCGAACCGGATGAACCGCAGGCGTTGACGGACATCCGCACCGCCTGGGTCGAGTTCCGCCGGGCGGCAACGGGGGCAGCCCCCGCCCCCAATGCCCCCGATACCGTAGATGCGGCCCACGCAAGGCTGCGCGCCGCATTGTCCGGGCTGGTGGAAGTGAACGAACGCGGCATGTTCCGGCGGCTGGACCGCAACAACCTGCTGCGCGACGCAACCGTACTGGGCGCGGCGGCGCTGTTTCTGGCGGGTACGCTGTGGGCGGTGCTGCTGGCGGACGGCATCGCGGCCCGCGTCTCCCACCCGTTGCGCCGGGCGGCGGAAGTGTTCAAGGAACGCCCCCGCCTGGGCGTGCCGTTGCACCTGCCCCTGCCCCAGACCCTGGAGGTGCGCGTGCTGTTCGACGAACTGGTGCGCCTGTGGGGGCGCCTGAGCGAACTGGATGCCCTGAACGTGGGCAGCCTGACGGCGGAAAAGCGCAAGCTGGAGGTCATCCTTGAATCGGCGGACGACGCCATCCTGGTGCTGGACGGCGCAGGCACGGTAGCCCACGTCAGCGAACGGATGCTGCCACTGCTGGGGCTTGCGCGCGAACAGGTGCTGGGCATGCCCTGGGCGGACCTTTCCACCGCCGCGCCCAATTACCTCGCCCTGCGCGGGGCGCTGGACGCCAGCCTGCAAGGCAAACGCGACGTGACCCTGACCGAAGGCGGCGAGGAACGGGTATTCGTGGCCCGGCGGCGGGATCTGGTGGGCGGCGACGCCCACGGACTGGCGGAGGTCGGCGGCGACGCCCACGGGCTGGCAGGGGTCGGCGGCGACGCCCAC
>NZ_VRYY01000115.1 GCF_015731765.1 Nitratidesulfovibrio oxamicus | reverse complement strand
CTGGGTGAAGTTTGTTTTCGGTTTAACCACCGGAGTGAGGACTTGTTCCCCATACTTTTAAAGGCATTGAAGACAAGTCCAGCAAGAGATTTTATAACGGATTAGTCCGTTTTGGTTAGGTATTACCTAAGAATTTCGCCAGCGTTATCCATGGCGCACCGTTAGCATGAAGCTCGAGCGTCGTTAGCAGGCACGGGCTTCTGAAGCCAGAAGTTGATTCGACAACACCACCTACTCCCACCATATTACGCTACCATTCAAGAAATATTGCGGAGACTTCCTCGGGAATCTGCCACCCGTCGCCAGTCGCTAACCGAGGGGTTGCATGAATTCCTCGGGCCGCTCCGCACGTCTCGCGTGGTCCGCCGCCAGGCTGTGCAACACCGAGTGCGGTGGCCGCTTGGCGGAAGTCAAGATATTCGACGGCGGCAAGCGTCTGCATCATCAACACGAGATGAATGCGAGATGCGAGCAGATTCTCACATGGTCGGAACGCATCGTTCGCATGTTTTCTCGAAAGCCGCGCCGCGCACTTCTGCTATGCGGCCTTTCCCCTGCCCCCCGTTTCTAGACCGGGGCACCGCGCAGATCGCGCAACCAGAGCTGGCCACATGCCGCCAAAATATCCCGTCCCTGTGTATCCCGCACCACAACCGGCACACCGGCGCGATCCAACACTCCACGAAAAAGCCCAAGGCTTCGGTCGTTCGTTAGCTTAAGCGCAATGCCATCGACGGGATTCCAGCGCATAAGGTTCACGCGTCCCCTTCGCTTGCCCACAAGGCGGGCAAGTCGCCTCGCGTCAGCAATGGTGTCGTTAATTCCAGGCAAGACCAGATAGGCGAAAGTGACAATCCTGCCATGTCGTTCCGCCCATGACAACGCGCGTGCGATGACCTCGTTGATGTCGTGCTTTCGCGCCCCGGGGATGAGACGGTCGCGGACTTCCTGTGTCGTCGCGTGCAGCGATATGGTCAGGTTGATTGCCAGATGCTCCTCTCGCAATCGCACCAGTGCTTTCGGTATGCCAAGGGACGAAAGCGTGATCCCTGTGGTCGGGAAATGCATACCACGACGGTCGCGAAGGATACGGATCGCCTTCAACACATGCTCGTAGTTGTTCAGGGGCTCCCCGATGCCCATGAACACGATCCGATTGACCATCGGCCCAAGCTGGACGACCTGTTCAACGATTTCGCCCGCCAAAAGGTTGCGCTTGAGTCCTGCCTGACCGGAAACGCAAAACTGACAGGCGAAGGCACATCCGACCTGGGACGAAATACAGGCAGTGCGCCCATCGTGGCGTCTGATCAGGACGCTTTCGACCGCATACCCGTCATGCAGGCCAAAAAGCACTTTCTGCGAACGCCCACCTCGCTCATGCGTAATCTTGCGCAGGCTCCGCAACTGCACGCCCCGAACCTCGGACCAGTTCCGCAAGGCACGCGGCAGGTCAGCATGCGGGCAGAACAAGTCGCGATATGCAACTTGCGCCACGCTGCCAGCGTTCAATGCGTTGAACTCGTCCACTGCCAGGCTCAAGGCCAAGGGTGGTGCGAGCGGTTCGCTTTGTTGTTTTGTCCCTGTGAGGCTTGATTTTCGTATAGGCATGATGGTCTTCCCGGATTTCCGAGCCCGGCGTTACCGTGACACATGCCCAATGAGTAACCTACACGTCGGTTATAATCAACCCTCTAGCTGGTATTATCCGAACACATGATCGGGATACAGGATGGCTAGAAGCATGCGGGTTCTCTCGGTCATGAAGGCCGCCAACTCGCCTTCCGGCTCAACAAGCCACTGCATGCAAGCGCCCTGAATGACAGTCTGAATCAGACTAGCCGTGTGGCCGGACGGGCGCGGCCCGGCGGGCAGTCGTGCCTCAATGGCTTGAAGGACCAGCCTGTTCCGCTCTGCCGCAAGTGCGCGAAGCGATGGCTCCTGCACGTCTCCCCACAACAGAAGGAGGTGGCCTTCCATCCCGGCACCGTTACCCATGCCAGCGATGAGGTCCTTGAGCATTACCCACAAAGGGTCGAGCCCCTTTTCGGGACTTGCTTTCGCGAAATAGTCGCGCACCTCCTGAGTATTGCGCTCCATGACTTTGTGATGCAGCGTCGCCTTGTCTTTAAACCGCTGTATCAAGGCAGCCCTCGATATGCCGACAGCCCCAGCAACATCGGAAAGGGTGAAGGCGGATGGGCCTTTCTGAAGCATGATGCTTAGCGCAATGTCCAAGATGAATTCATCGCTGTGAAGTTTTGGTCTCGCCATATTTTTCCACTACTTCCTTCAAAGTTCACCCTACAAAAAACGCCATCACGTGGGAAATCCGCACAATATATCTATGCGATATAGCTCGTTTACGCGCAGATAAAGTACTTCGACAAGTCATTCCCCCGGTACCTGGTCAGCAAGCTCAAGTTACCACGCAACAACAGCTGTCAGGAAACCGGGTGAATATGCACAGCAATGCCAAATTGGCCCCTCGGGGTCGAGGAAAAATGGTCAGCCGGGTTCTTGCCGGGACTAGCCTTTCTGTCGTGCGCCAAGGCAGCAACACAAGCCTCCACATTTCCGCGAAGTGTACTGCGGCATCGGGCTGAAGCCTCTTACGGCTTGAAGGAGCGATCTTCACGGCCGCATAAGCTGCGTAGCATCCTGAACAATGCTCATTTGCGCGAGGTGCGGCCATTGCGGCAACGCCCCATGACGGGCGATGCCATTATCAATGGTACTGCATCACCGTCGAGCCGCAATCTACCGGGCGCTGCGCCGGGTGGGACTGCATAGGTTAGCGCGCCTTGCCCCCGAGTTCCAAGCCGCCGCCATGTTCGGGCGCAACCAGGCGGTTTGCTGTATCCGGATATCAGGAAACTCGGGCGGACCGTCGTGGGCGTCCACCGCATTGCGGAGGACAAGCTCCATCGCAAGCGAGGTGTTGGCGGTAGTATGTGCATGCTTGCGTAGACACCGCCACACGGATGACCATGCGCTGGTGATGTCCAACCAACACACCGGAACTGCCGTGGCGCCCCTGCGACTCCTGATCGTGCAGTATCGAAAGACGGGCAATGTCGCGAAACGCCTCATGACCGATAATCGACCATACTGTGCCTCAATGTGGCTCCGTACGCCTTGGAAAAATCTTTACTTCGAACGTATTCACATCCACAAATACACTAATAATATCAAAGAAAAATCGACGATACATCACAACTTTATTGATGTACTTGCGAATACAATCTATACAATTCTGCTTCGCTACGAAGAACAACCTTTTGAGCCGCTACACTTAGCGACAGCCCTCATGACAACAATTCTTTACTTCATGATCAGCATGACGGTTTGACACCATGTCAGGAACGCCACACACCGAATACAGGTCCATGAAATGCCATCATGACCCAATGCGGAGTGCCCATGATCAACAGCAGAAAATTTCCATTGTTGCGCTGGCTCTTGTCGCCCTTTCCCTGTCACCCCCTGCGGTTGCCTGCGACAATGACGGTGACGGCCACAAGGGCAAGAACGGAAACGCACCAGGCCCCGCAGCAGGTCATCATGCCCGAAGTGTACAGGCAGGCGTGCGGCGATTGCCACATGGCATATCCCGCAGCTCTCCTGCCGCACCGGTCATGGGTCGCCCTGCTCGACGGTCTGGATGACCACTTCGGGACTGTCGTCGCGCTTGATGCGCAACAGGCAAAGGATGTTGCGACCTACCTTGGCGAATGCGCCGCGGACAGGACGGGGGGAAACTGATCCGGAAGATAGATCCGTCCGTCAAGGGGGGCTGCCCGACGCGCATCTAGGAAGTTCCCTACATCATCCGGGAACACCACGAGGTGGACAGCGCCACCCTGCGCCGTAAGAACGTCGATGGACTGGCCGATTGCAGGGCCTGCCACCCGGATGCGGAAGCAGGCCGTTTCGACGCCGGGGACCGTTGATATCTGCACCCACGCCGGGCCGCATTCCCTTATCAGGATGACAGACTGGTTCCACGCAATGGATTCCGCAAAACCGCCTGCCCGTGCAACGTACAACGCCCCCGGGATTGCTCCCGGGGGCGTCTTCATTCGCTCTTGAACCTTTCCGGCCTAGTAGCGGTAATGCCCCGGCTTGTACGGCCCGTCCATGGGCACGCCGATGTAGTCGGCCTGCTCCTTGGTCAGGGTGGTCAGGGTAACGCCAAGGCGGGCCAGGTGCAGGCGGGCCACCTGTTCATCCAGCTTCTTGGGCAGGATGTACACCTTGCGTTCAAGGTCGGGGTTGGTGGCCAGTTCGATCTGGGCCAGGGTCTGGTTGGTGAAGCTGTTGGACATGACGAAGCTGGGGTGGCCGGTGGCGCAGCCCAGGTTCACCAGACGCCCTTCGGCCAGCACGATGATGGAGCGGCCCGACTTCAGGGTCCACTTGTCCACCTGCGGCTTGATGTTCAGGCAGGTGCAGCCGGGGGTGGTTTCCAGGTAGTGCATGTCGATTTCGTTGTCGAAGTGGCCGATGTTGCAGACGATGGCCTCGTCCTTCATGGCCTCCATGTGTGCGCCGGTGATGACCTTGTAGTTGCCGGTGGCGGTGACGAAGATGTCGCCTTCTTCCACGGCCTTTTCCATGGTGGTCACCTCGTAGCCTTCCATGGCGGCCTGCAGGGCGCAGATGGGGTCGATTTCGGTCACCAGCACGCGCGCGCCAAAGCCGCGCATGGACTGGGCGCAGCCCTTGCCCACGTCGCCGTAGCCCGCGACCACCACCACCTTGCCCGCCACCATCACGTCGGTGGCGCGCTTGATGCCGTCGGCCAGCGATTCGCGGCAGCCGTACAGGTTGTCGAATTTCGACTTGGTCACCGAGTCGTTGACGTTGATGGCCGGGAACAGCAGCTTGCCTTCCTGCTCCAGCTGGTACAGACGGTGCACGCCCGTGGTGGTTTCTTCCGAAACGCCGCGCACGCGGGCGGCCACGCGCTGCCAGCGGCCCGGATCCTTCTGGTGCGACAGGGCAAGGCGGTCCATGATGATCTGGAATTCCTTGTTGTCGTAGGCCTGCTTGAGCAGTTCGGGGTTGTTTTCCACCTCGACGCCCTTGTGGATCATCAGGGTGGCGTCGCCGCCGTCGTCAACCAGCAGGTCGGGACCGCTGCCGTCGGGCCAGGTCAGCGCCATTTCCGTGCACCACCAGTAGTCTTCCAGCGTTTCGCCCTTCCAGGCGAACACCTTGGCCATGCCGGAATCGGCAATGGCCGCCGCCGCGTGGTCCTGGGTGGAGAAGATGTTGCACGAGGCCCAGCGGATGTCCGCGCCCAGTTCGTACAGCGTCTTGATGAGCATGGCCGTCTGGATGGTCATGTGCAGGGAACCGGTGACGCGCAGGCCCTTCAACGGCTTGCTGACGCCGTACATGCGGATGAGTTCCATCAGCCCCGGCACTTCGCGCTCGGAAAGCTGCATTTCCTTGTGGCCGAAGTCGGCCAGGGCCATGTCGGCCACCTTGTTGGCAAGGGAAAGGTCCAGGGCTTGCGCCCGCTTGGCATCGGTCATGTGTGCCTCCGTAGGGAAGGATTCGGTTGCTGTTGCGGTGTGCCGGGCGCGGCATGTGGGTGCGCCCCGGCATGCTTCGGGTGTGCGGCGCAGCGCGCACGCCCCGGGAATATGCTCCGTCCACTGTAGCGGAGGACGGCGTGTTGCGGGAGTATAGTTGTGACCGGTGGCCGATTCCTGGCGTGTGGTGTCGCCCGATGCCGCCCTGCCCTGCCCTGCCCTGCCCTGTCCGGTCCTGTCCTGTCCTGCCCTGTCTGGTCCTGTCCGGGCCGGCCCCGGCCAACGCGCCGGTTCGGCTACGACTTCTCCGCCACGATCAGGTGCAGCGACAGGCCCTTGCTCACCTCGCGCAGGTCTGCCCGGCGCACGACAAAGCCCGCCTCGGAAAGGCGGGCCGCCAGTGCGGCCCGGTCGAAGCCGAGCCAGCGGTCGCCATAGTCGGTGCGCATGCGTTCGTTGTCGTGGTGGTCGAAATCGCTGAGGAAAAGCAGCCCGCCGGTGCGCAGGGTGCGGCCAATCTCGCGCAGGGCCGCCACCGGGTCCGACAGGTGGTGCAGCACCATGTTGATGGAGGCGAAATCCGCCTCGCCGTCGCGCAAGGGCAGGTGGTCCAGTTCGCCGATGCGCAGGGATACGCGCGCCCCGGCATCGGCCAGGCGGCGGCGGGCCATTTCCAGCATGCGCGGCGAACCGTCCACGCCGATGACCTCTTGCGCGCGGGGCAGCATGCGTTCCAGCACGGTGCCCGTGCCGCAGCCCAGGTCCACGGCCACGCGGCAGCCC
>NZ_VRYY01000114.1 GCF_015731765.1 Nitratidesulfovibrio oxamicus | reverse complement strand
GCTGGCGGCGGGGCTGGCCACCAGCATGGCGGGGGGGCATGGTGCGAAGCGCCAGCTACCCCCGACGCCCCGGCACGGCGGCGCGGTGCGGCGGTCCATGGAGATGATCCGCGAGGGCATGGGCGCCACGCTGCGGCTGGACGACGTGTGCCGCGAGGCGGGGTTGTCCAAGTTCCATTTCATCCGGCTGTTCCGCGACGAAACGGGCATGACGCCCTACCAGTACTTTCTGAACTGCAAGGTGGAACATGCCCGCCACCTGCTGGAAGCCGGGGCCGACACCTACGACGCCATGCTGGAATGCGGGTTCTACGACCTGTCGCACCTGAACCGGCATTTCAAGGCCATGTTCGGCACCACGGCCACCGAATACCGGCGGCTGTGGCTGCGCGCGGGCGGCGAGGCGGCCATGGTGTGACCGGGCATGGCTGCGGTGGTGATGGCCTGTATAAGCCTCTGGATATACTCACGGCGGCATGATACGCCATCGCAAATTCATTTTTCGCGAGGTATCGTATGCGTACTGTCCGTGAGTTGTTTCGGGGTGCCGCCGTCTGCTGCATTGCGCTTGCGTGTTCTGCCTGCCTTGGGCCGAAGAATGCCGCCGTGGTGCAGGATATGGGCGTCAAGTTCGAGTGGGTGGGGTCCGGTTGCGCCCTTTCCAGCCCCAATCCGGAACTGCGTCTGAGCAACGTGCCGCAGGGGACCGCATTCCTCAAGGTTACCATGACCGACCTCGACGTGCCTACGTTCAACCATGGTGGTGGGACCGTGGCGTATGACGGCTCGGGCGTGGTCCCTGCGGGTGCGCTGAAGGCGTACAGCGGCCCGTGCCCGCCTTCCGGATCGCATACCTATGAATTCCGGGTGGTCGCGCTGGATGCGCAGAAGGAGTTCATACTGGGCAAGGGCACGGCGGCGAAGCGCTATCCGTAGCGCGCACCAGATCGATCAGAACGAAAAAAGGCCACGCGAGAGCGTGGCCTTTTGCATGTCGTGCGGTGGCAGGGACAAGGCTATTCGGCATCTTTGCTCTTGCCGTCCTTCTTGTCGCTCTTCCCGGGCTTGTCCTTTCCGTCCTTGGCGGACTTGTCGCCCTTTTCCGGCTTGGACTTCTTTTCCGGCCTGGCGTCCTTGCCGGGCTTGTCCTTCTTCTTGTCCCCGTCGCGCTCCTTGTCCCCGTCGCGTTTCTCGTCCTTGTGGTCCCTTGCCTTGGCCTTTGCGGGCTTGTCGGCCTTTTTCAGGGCCACGTCGAGGTCGATGTCGCCCACCTCTTCCACGTCGGCACAGCCCAGGGGGGCCAGGTGGTCGCGACCGGGCAGGTTGGCCACCTCTTCGCAGGCGGCCACGGTTTCATCGTCGGGGATGCGCCAGGAAATTTCGATCATGAACTTGCCGCGCCCGTCGCGCACCTTGGCTTCCACGTCCACGTCCACGGCTTCGGGCGGGCTGAGCACCAGCGTCTCGTCACCCTTCTGGACCTTCAGGCAGCGTTCCTTCAGCCCCTCGGCCAGCGCCTCGACGACGCCCGCCGCGTCCGCGCAGAGCAGCCGGGTACTCAGGGATATCTTCTGCTTTTCCATGGGGCACCTCCGTGGTGCGGTTTGTCGTGCTTAGCGACTATGCGGCGGCCATGACCACCCGTCAAGGCCGGGAAATTCGAAGATGATGCGTTGTGGGGACGGTTTTTTGGGGGGGGCTGAGGGCAGGTGCCCGCGCCTGCATATTACCCTCAAATAAAAAATTTGGGGGGGGAGGGGGCCGGGGAGGGAGACCCTTTTTAAAGGGTCCCCTCCCCGGAAGTCTTTCTCAAGGTTTCTTAATGCCCGGTGATATTGTATTTTTTCAGCTTGTACTGCAGCAGGCTCTTGGAAATGGCGAGCAGCTCTGCGGCCTTCACCTGCACGAAGTCTGCGCGGACCAGGGCGCGGCGGATGAGGGCGGCTTCGATGCGTTCCAGGGTGTCGGCCAGGTCCAGTTGCACGGGCAGGAGGTCCACGGCGCTTTTGAGCTGGGCTTCCTCGTCGCGCAGTTCGGGGGGCAGGTCATCCACGCGGATGGTGTCGCCGGAGACGAGCACGAGGCAGCGTTCCACCACGTTCTGAAGCTGACGGATGTTGCCGGGCCATTCGTAGCCGGTCATGTAGTCCAGTGCTTCGGGCGTGAAGGTCTTGGGGGTGACGCCGTTCTCGCGGGCCAGTTTGTCCACGAAGTGGGCCACAAGCAGGGGGATGTCCTCGCGGCGTTCGCGCAGGGGCGGCAGGGCGATGTGCACCACGTTCAGGCGGTAGAACAGGTCTTCGCGGAAGTTGCCCTTTTCCACCTCTTCCTGAAGGTTCTTGTTGGTGGCGGCCACGATGCGGATGTCCACCTCCACCTCTTCGGTGCCGCCCACGCGTTCGAAGCGGCGTTCCTGCAGCACGCGCAGCAGCTTTACCTGCAATTCAGGGGTCAGTTCCCCGATTTCGTCCAGGAACAGGGTGCCGCCGCCCGCCTGTTCGAAGCGGCCCCGGCGCATGGCCACGGCCCCGGTGAACGATCCTTTTTCATGGCCGAACAGTTCGCTTTCCAGCACGCCGGGGTTGAGGGCCATGCAGTTGACGGAGACGAACGGCCCCTTGTTGCGGGGCGAGGAAAAGTGGATGGCGCGCGCCACCAGTTCCTTGCCGGTGCCCGATTCGCCGGAGATGAGCACCGTGGAGCGGCTGGGCGCGGCGCGATCGACCATGCCCAGGGTTTCGCGGATGGCCCTGCTTTTGCCGATGATCTGGTGCATGCCGTAGCGTTCTTCCAGATTTTCACGCAGCACGCGGTATTGGCGGTGCATGCGCGAAAGTTCCGCCGCGTTGTGCACGGACAGCAGCAGTTCGTCGTTGGAGAAGGGCTTGGTGATATAGTCGAAGGCGCCGTACTTCATGACTTCCACCGCGCTTTCGATGGAGCCGAAGGCGGTCATGATCAGCACGGGGATGTGCGGCCAGTTCTTCTTGACCTGTTCCAGCACCTCGCGCCCGGTGATTTTCGGCATCTTCATGTCGGTGACGATGACGTCGACCTCCGACTCCTCCAGAAATGCCAGGCCGGTCTCCGGGTCGTTGAGCGCGGTAACGGTGTAGCCCGCGTCGGTCAGCAGGGCCTCGAGCACGAGCAGGTAGTTCTTCTCGTCGTCGAGCACGAGCAGATGCGTCTTTTCGTTCATGGTGGATCCGGTTGCGGTGTGGTGGTGCCGGGCGTGCGGGCACGTCGGTGCCCGCAGGGTTCAAGGGACAGAAATAGGGCCGGAAGGCCGCGTGCGCAACCCGTGCGAGGGGCTTTGGCGCGCGTGAACGGGGCGGGCCGTGCAAAAAAGGGGGGTCGGGCCGGGGCCGCAACGCACTGATAGGGCGAAAATACGCCGGTCACCGCCTCTTGTTGCCGCCAGTAACCCGCCGTCCCCGCCAGTCGCCCGGCAGTCGCCCGGCAGCCACCCGCCAGTCGCCCACCCGTTGCCGATCAGTCGCCGCACAGCTCGAACACAGCTCGAACACAGCCCGAACATAGGCCGTCACTGGCGGCAGACCGCAAGCCCGCAGGCTATTCGGCGCGCAGGGGCAGGCGCACGTACACCACGGCGCCGCCTTCCGGCGCGTTGTCGATGCGCAGGCTGCCGCCGTGGCTGGTGATGATGGAATTCACGATGGGCAGGCCAAGGCCGGTGCCGTCATCCTTGGTGGTGAAGAACGGGTCCAGCAGCCGTTCGCGGTTGGCCGGGTCGAAGCCGGGGCCGCTGTCGCGGAAGGCCAGTTCCGCCGCATCGCCGTCGCGGCGGCTGGTGACGGTGATCGAACCGGGGCCGTCCATGGCCTGCAACGCGTTGACCATGATGTTGTAGAAGGCGCGGTACAAAAGATCCCCGTCGCCGGAAATGGTGATGCCCGGCTCCGTCTCGCGGGCCACGGTGACCTCGCGGCGGGCCAGCTCGCCCTCCAGGAATCCCAGCACGCGGTCGAGCACTCCGTCGGCCTCCACCGGATCCTGCCGGGGCTGGCGGGGGCGGGCGTAGTCCAGAAAGTCGTTGACCGTCTGGCTGAGCCGCTTGGCCTCGTCGTAGATGGCTTCAAGGATGCGCGCGGTGACCGGGTCGGAACTGCTGGGGCGTTTCAGCAACAGTTCCGCGCTGGAGCGGATGATGCCCAGCGGGTTGCGGATTTCGTGGGCGATGCTGGCCACCACGCGGCCCATGCCCGCCAGTTTTTCGTGCTGGTGCAGTTCTCGCTCCAGGCGCTGCTTTTCCTGCATGCGTTCGGCCATTACCCGTTCGGCGCGGCGGATGAACACCAGCAGCATGCCGAACAGCACCAGCGACGAAAGGCTGGCCGTACCGATGATCAGCCACTGGAAGGCGATGATGGACCGGGTGTCGTTGGTGATGTCCTGGGTCATCTCCAGCACGCCCATGATGGGGCCGTCGTCGTCATCGTCGATGCGGCCCAGGCGGTTTTCCACGCGCAGGGGGTAGGTGGTGCGCAGGATGAAGCTGCCCGGCTCCAGCCGGGGGGTGAACAGGGCCTGCCAGAACGAGATGCCGGCGTCGACGGTGTAGCTGGGGTCTTCGTCGCGCAGGGCCACGGTGACCTCCGGCCCGGCCAGGTCGGTGCGGCCAAGGTCTGCCCGGTCTGTGGAATACGACACGATCTTGCCGTGGTCGTAAATGCGTACCCGCGAAACCTGCAACCCGTGGATTACCGACTGCACCAGTTGGTCCAGCCGCTCGTACTGCACGGGCTGGCGCAGGGCGATACGGCCGAAGCCCACCAGCGTGGGCAGGGTGAAGCGCCGGTATATCTGGTGGTTCAGGTTTTCGGCCAGCAGCGAGGCGAATTCCTGCTGCTTGCGGAACATGGTGTTGCGCGCCGAATCGGTGATGACCACGGACATCACGATGCTGGTGGCCAGGATGAGCACCAGCGATACCCATGACAGAAAGCGGGCGAAGCCGAAGGGCAACCCCCCCGGCAGTTCGAAACGGCGCGGCACCGGCTAGAACTCCTGCGATTGTTCGGCCCGGCCCAGAAAGGCGGCAAGGTCCGCCTCTTCCGCCGGGTAGCCGGGGGCGCCCAGCCGGGCGTTGGCAAGGCGCTTGCCAAGTTCCACGGCGGGCTGGTCCAGCGGGTTGATGTTCATGAGCCAGCCGGTGAACAGGGTGGCCAGTTCCAGCAGGCCCATCAGGCGGCCAGCGGCGGCTTCTCCGGTATCGCCCATGCGCAGTTCCACAAGGGGGGTGCCCTGCCTGGCAAGGGCCATGCGGGTGCCAAGGCCCTCCGCGTCCAGCAGTTCGCCGAAGCGGCGGCCCTTCAGGAAGGCCCACTTGTCCGGCAGATCCGCCGGGAAGGGCCGGCCCTGCGGCAGGCCGGGGCAGGTCAGGAACAGGCAGCCCTTGTCGCGCGGGCCATCAAGGAACATCTGCTGCAAGGAGTGCTGGTCGGTCACCCCCACGGCGGGCAGGGGCATGGTACCCTTGCCTTCCTTGCCCAGACTTTCGGCCCACAGCTGGGCGAACCACGGGCCGAAGGGCGCCCACAGCGGCACGTAGCAGAAGAAGATCAGCTGCGAATAGTGGGCATCGGCAAGGGCCATGTTCCACAGGGCCAGCTGCCACGCGGGGTGGTCGGGCAGGGCATGGGCCGGGTCTGCCACAAGGCTTGCCCCGGCGGCCTGCGCGCCGTCCAGCAAACCGCGCCAGTCCAGCCCCATGAACGCGGCCGGCACCAGGCCCACTGCGGAGAGCACGGAATAGCGCCCGCCCAGATGGTCGGGCACGGGCAGCGAGGGCAGGTTTGCGGCCTGCGCTTCCTGCCGCAGGAATCCGGCCTTCTCGTCGGTGACCACCAGCATGTGTTCGCGCCAGCGGTCGCCAAGGGCGGATTGCAGCCACTGCTTGGCCAGGAAGTATTGGGCCAGCGTCTCGATGGTGCCGCCCGACTTGCTGACGGCCACCACGATGGTCTGTTCCGGCGGCAGGCTGGCGAACCACGCCTCCATGGTGCCCGCATCCACGTTGTCGGCTATCCACAGCCACGGACCGTCATGGCCGGGCCTGTCCTGCTGCGGAAAGAACGCCCGTTGCAGCGCCCGGGCGCCCAGCGCGGAACCGCCGATGCCCAGCAGCACCATGTGGCGGTAGCGGGCAAGGGTGGGCTGCAACGCGGCAAGGCCCGCCTCCAGCGCGGCGCGGTAGGGCATGTCGATGAACGGCAGGTGCCCGGCGGCCAGTTCCGCCTTCAGGCGGTGGGCCAGCTCGCCCTTGTGCAGGGCGTGGGTGGCGGCGGCGTCGGGGGTCAGGCGGCC
>NZ_VRYY01000113.1 GCF_015731765.1 Nitratidesulfovibrio oxamicus | reverse complement strand
GCCGGTGCGCGGTCCAGGCAGAACCACGCCACGGTGGCCCCGGCCAGCGCGTCCGGCCAGGCGGATGCATCCGTCTCGCCGTACAGTCCGTTCAGCGCCCGGCGCATGGTTGGCGGGCAGGGTGCGTAGCCCAGCGGGGCCAGCCAGCGCATGCGTTCCATGTTGCCCGCGAACAGCAGGCGCGGGGTATCCTTGCCGCCTTGCGCCACGGCGCGTTCCGGCCTCGCGCCGCCCGGCGTACCAGCACCCCGCGCCAGCGCCAGCAGGGCTGGCCAGGTACACAGGAAGTCGCCCAGCGCGCCGTTGTGCACGGCTATCAACTTGTCACTTTTCATCTCTGCGCGTACTCTGTGAAAGTGGTGTCGTATCCTCGCCGCCTACCGGGACAGCCTGTTCCGGCCTGCGGCGACGGGTGGGAGGTTCGGGTCAGCCCGCCCGCAGCCTCCTTGCATCAACCTCGTCCACAACCGGCAAGAACGGACACGCCCGCCATGGAACACCGCGTACCCTGCCCGCACTGTGGCGGCCCCGTGGTCATGTACCGCAACCCCCCGCCCACCGTCGACATCCTCATTCACGAGCCGGGGCGGGGCATCGTGCTCATCCGGCGGCGCAACGAGCCGCCCGGCTGGGCGCTGCCCGGCGGATTCATCGACTACGGCGAATCGGCGGAGGCGGCGGCGGTGCGCGAGGCCCGTGAGGAAACCGGACTGGACGTGGAACTGACCGGCCTTGTAGGGGTGTATTCCGAACCGGGGCGCGACCCGCGCCACCACACCCTCAGCGTGGTCTATGCCGCGCAGGTGCGGGGCGGTGCCGTTGCCACCTCGGCGGCGGGAACCTTTGCCGCCCCCGTTGCCGGAGACGACGCGGCGGATGCCCGGTTCTTTGCGCCGGACGATCTGCCGCAACCCATGGCCTTCGACCACGCGAAGATCATCGCCGACTGGCTGCGCGACCGGGGTTGTTGCCCGGAGCGCAAGGGGGAGGGGGCCTGAGCCGTCCCGCGTCGGCAGACCAGACGTGCCGCCCCGCCTGGTGGGGTAATGGTTTTGTCGGGGCCGCCGCCCCGGCAAGATGGGGACGCACGCGCCGGAAGGCGCGCAACGCGTCGCGCGGAAACGCCGCGCGCGCAAGGGGAGGAACGCGCGATCATGCGACGTGAGGTCGTTTTCGTCACCTCGGAAATGTATCCCTTCTCCAAGAGCGGGGGGCTTGGCGACGTGCTGGGCGCGCAACCCCTGGCCCTGCACCGCATGGGCGTGCCCACTTCGGTGATCACGCCGTTCTATGGCCGCTTGCGCACGGCGGACTACGGCATCCACCTGACCATTTCCGACTGCCACGTGGGCTACCCGTGGGCCCCCATCACCTGCGACGTCTACGAGGCCGACTACCACGGCATGAAGGTGTACTTCGTGCACCGTGGCGAATACTTCGACCGCCGCTACTACTACAACGACCACAAGGGCGACTATTTCGACAACTGCGAGCGGTTCATCTTCTTCTGTCGTGCCGTCATGGCGCTGCTGCGCCGTCTGGGCACGCCACCCGCCGTGCTGCACGCCAACGACTGGCAGAGTGGGCTGGTGCCCGCCTATCTGCATTTCTGGCGGCAGACCGACCCGTTCTGGGCCGATACGCGCAGCGTCATGACCATCCACAACCTGGCCTTCCAGGGGCGGTTCGCCTCCCGGCTGTTCACCGGCTGCGGCCTGCCGCCGCAGGCGTGGACCATGAGCGGGGTGGAATTCTGGGGCGACTTCAACCTGCTGAAGGCTGGCATCGCCTATGCCGACATGGTCACCACGGTCAGCCCCAGCTACGCCCGCGAAATCCTGGGGCCTGCCTACGGCTGCGGGCTGGAGGGCATCCTCCTGGCTCGCCAGCACGCGCTGCACGGCATCCTGAACGGGGCGGACTACGGCATCTGGAACCCGGCGCAGGACAAGTTCCTGCCGTGCCGCTACGGGCCTGACGATCCGCAGGGTTTTGCAGGCAAACAGCGCTGCAAGACGGCCCTGCTGGATGAACTGGGCCTTGCGCCGGAACTGGCCCACCGGCCCGTGCTGGGCTTCATCGGGCGACTGCGCGGGCAGAAGGGCATAGACCTGCTGCTGGACATCGTGCCCCGGCTCATGGAGCGCAACGTGGGCGTGATCATCCTGGGCGAGGGCAACCTTGCGCACGAGGCGCGGGCGCTGGACCTGATGGAAACATACCGGGGCAGGCTGTGCGCCGTGGTGGGCTACACGGAAGACCTGGCCCACCGCATCCAGGCGGGCAGCGACATCTTTCTCATGCCCTCGCGCTACGAGCCCTGCGGCCTGACCCAGATGTACGCCCTGCACTACGGCACCCCGCCCGTGGCCACCGCCGTGGGCGGCCTGCGCGACACCATCGTGCCGTGGCCGTCGCCCGAGGCCACCGGCTTCACCTTCGGGCGTTCAGACCCGCAACTGTTCCTCGAAGCCATCCTGGACGCCGTGCACTACTGGGAACACGACACCGAAGGCTGGCGCGCCATGATGACCCGCGCCATGCGCCAGGACTTTTCGTGGGAACGGGCCGGGCGCAGCTACGTGAACCTGTACCGGCAACTGGGATTCGATTTTTCCTGATTCCGGCCCGCCGCAACCGCCCCCCCCTGCCTCCTTCCGAACCGGTTGACCCCAAGCCACTGGACGAACACGCCATGCAGCTTACCCTCCCCGCCTTCATCGAGCCCTTCGACCTGTACATGTTCGGCAAGGGCGAACACTGGGACCTTTACCGGGTGCTCGGCGCGCATCCCCTGGCGCAGGACGGCGCGGAAGGCTACCGGGTGGCCGTGTGGGCGCCCTCCGCCCGCGAGGTGTATCTGGTGGGCGATTTCAACGACTGGCGCTGGGGCGAATATCCGCTGTACCCGGTGGGGGTTTCCGGCGTGTGGGCGGCCTTCGTGCCCGGCATGCGCAAGGGCGCGCTGTACAAGTTCGGCATCCGCACCGGGGATGCGGGCGGCGGGCGCATCGTCTACAAGACGGACCCCTTCGCCCTGTACGCCGAAATGCGGCCCGGCGTGGCCGCCGTGGCCTGGGACATCGACAACCACCAGTGGACCGACGACGACTGGATGCAGCGCCGCGCGGAGGCGGGGCCGCCGCTGCGGCAGGCCGTGTCCATCTACGAGGTGCACGCGGGCTCATGGCAGCGCAAGACCGACGGCACGGGCGTGGGGGGCCATCCCTTCCTGTCGTGGGACGAACTGGGCGACGGGCTGATTCCGCACGTGCGCGATCTTGGCTTTACCCACATCGAACTGCTGCCCGTGGCGGAACATCCGCTGGACCAGTCATGGGGCTACCAGACAGGGCACTACTATGCGCCCACCTCGCGCCACGGAACGCCGGAAGACTTCAAGCGCTTCGTGGACCGCTGCCATCAGGCGGGCATAGGGGTCATTCTCGATTGGGTGCCCGCGCACTTTCCCAAGGACGACTGGAGCCTTGGCCGTTTTGACGGCACGGCCCTGTACGAGCACCTGGACCCGCGCCGGGGCGAGCACCCGGACTGGGGCACCTTCATCTTCAACTATGGTCGGCACGAGGTGCGCAACTTCCTGCTGGCCAATGCCCTGTACTGGCTGCGCGAATTTCACATCGACGGGCTGCGCATGGACGCCGTGGCCTCCATGCTCTACCTAGACTACTCGCGCGAGGACGGCGACTGGCTGCCCAACGATCACGGCGGGCGCGAGAACCTGGACGCCGCGGAGTTCCTGCGCCAGCTCAACGTGGTGGTGCACGGTCAGTTTCCCGGCGCCATGACCATAGCGGAGGAATCCACGGCCTGGGCCGGGGTTTCGCGCCCGGTGTACACCGGCGGCCTCGGCTTCACCTTCAAGTGGAACATGGGCTGGATGCACGACACGCTGGACTACTTCCGGCACGAGCCGGTGCACCGCGCCTACCACCACAACGCGCTGACCTTTTCGCTGCTGTACGCCTTCACCGAGAATTTCGTGCTGCCGCTCTCGCATGACGAGGTGGTGCACGGCAAGGGCGCGCTGCTGTCCAAGATGCCCGGCGACGCCTGGCAGCAGCAGGCCAGCCTGCGCGCGCTGTACGCCTACATGTGGGCGCATCCGGGAAAGAAGCTGCTGTTCATGGGTGGCGAGTTCGGCCAGTGGAGCGAGTGGGACGAAAGCCGCGCGCTGGACTGGTGCCTGTACCAGTTCCCGGCGCACGGGGGCATCCACGCCCTGCTGCGCGACCTGAACGGAATCCTGCGGCGCGAACCGGCAATGCACGCCCACGACCACGAATGGACGGGCTTTCGCTGGATGGACTTTTCCGACTGGGGCGGCTCGGTGATCAGCTTCGTGCGGCAGTGCCCCGACCGAGAAGGCGCGCCGCCCGTGCTGTGGGTGTTCAACTTCACCCCGGTGGTGCGCGAATACTACCGGGTGCCCGCACCCAGGGGCGGTACCTGGCGCGAGGTGCTGAACACCGACAGCGAGTACTACGGCGGATCCAACGTGGGCAACGGCGGCGAATTGCAGGCCCGTACCGACGAGTGGAGCGGTGGGCATCACCTTGTGCTGACCCTGCCGCCGCTGGCGGGGGTGGCCCTGATGCCGGGGTAGCCCGAACGCAGCGCCAGAGGCACGACGATTCGTGCTGTATGCAAAAGGGGGTACGTCCTTCCCGCATGCCCGCGTGGCCTGTCTCCCTTCCCTTGCCCTTTCCCCCTGCCTTTCCCCTTCACCTTCGGTCCGCAATTGCGTAGATTCCGCCCCGTCCTCGCAGAGTGCATGAGGCACGCCGCGCGGGCGCATTCCGGAACCGCAGAGACACACATGACCCAACCGAGAATCATCGTGCACGGCGGCGCGTGGACCATCCCCGCCGACCGGCAGAAGGCCCACATCGACGGTTGCCGCGCGGCGGTGGACGCCGTGTGGGGCGAACTGCAACGCGGCATGCCCGCGCTGGAGGCCGTGCGCCTGGCCGTCAACGTGCTGGAGGCCGACCCCACCTACGACGCAGGGCGCGGGGCCGTGCTGAACGCCGACGGGCAGATCGAACTGGACGCCGCCATCATGGACGGGGCCACCCTGAACTTCGGGGCCGTGGCGGCGGTGCGCAACTTCCTGCACCCCGTGGACATCGCCCGCAAGGTCATGGACACCGAATTCTGCTTTCTGGTGGGTGAAGGGGCGGAGCGTTTCGCGCACGAGGCGGGCATTGGAGCCATCGACCCCGCCGAACTGGTGGTGGAGCGCGAAGTGCGCCTGTACAACGAACTGCGCGCCCGCGCGGGCTTTTCCACCCACGACGCCTTCCGGCCCCAGGCCGGGGGGAACGGGGCGACGGGGGGTGCCGCCGCTGCGGACGGCACCGCGTGCAACTGCCCGGTGGGGCCGGAACCGGCCATGCCCAAGGGTACGGTGGGGGCGGTGGCACTGGATGCGGCTGGCAACATCGCCGCCGCCACCTCCACCGGCGGCACCCCCATGAAGCGGCCCGGACGGGTGGGCGATTCCCCCCTGTGCGGCGCGGGCACCTACGCGGACAACGAAACCGGCGGGGCTTCCGCCACCGGCTTCGGCGAAGGCATCATCCGGGTGCTGATGACCCGTTCCGCCTGCGACTTCCTGCGCGATGGCGGCGCATCCCCCGATGACGCCGCCCGCAGGGCCATCGAACTGCTGCATCGCCGGGTGGCGGGCCACGCCGGGCTGATCATGCTGGACCGGCAGGGGCGCTACGGCGTGCACTGCAACACCGAGCACATCGCCCATGCCTATGCCCTGCCGGGCGGCGGCATCCATGCTGATGTGGAATTGCGGCGCTGACGGCGGTACGGCTTCGGGAAACATGCACGGCGGCGGCAGGCTTCGGCCTGTTGCCGCCTTTCGCATGTGGCATCCAGCCTGTCTCCCGCGAACGGGCCGTACGCCATGCGCAAGGGGCGCGCGCACCCATAGGCATATGGACAGCCCGCGCGAATGCGCATAGCCTGTGCGGCATGCGTGCGGAACCGTTGCTGATAACCCTTGGCGACGCCAACGGCCTCGGGCCGGAACTGGCGTGCCGTCTGCTGTCCGGCCACCTGCCTGCCCATCTGCCCACCCATCTGCCCACCCATCTGGCAAACCGGGTATTGCTGCTGCTGGGGGCGGAAGCCTCCCTGCGGGCGCATCTTGCCCTTGCGGGCAACATCCCCTTCTGGACGCGCGTGGACGACCCGGCGCGGGTGCTGGCCCCGTCTGGCGAGTCAGCCGCCCCCGGCGTGTACCTCTACGAGCCGCCGGGGCTTGCCGACATCCGCGTGCAGGTGGGCCAGGCCACCCCGGACGGGGGCAGGGCGT
>NZ_VRYY01000112.1 GCF_015731765.1 Nitratidesulfovibrio oxamicus | reverse complement strand
GCACCAGCGCGCGGGCCACCAGCATCAGGCGCAACTGGCCCTGCGACATGGCGGGCACCTTGACGTCCAGCAGGTGGGCGGCCCCCAGGCGGCGGGCAAGGTCGCGCGCGGCGGCCATGCGTTCCGCGCCGGGGTCTTCGTAGAGCAGGGGGGTGTCGAAATAGCCGGTGAGCAGCAATTCCTCGCCGGTGAGCAGCCAGCCCTGGCGCATGTAGCGTTCCTGCTGGGCAGAGGACACGCTGGCGCACAGGGCGCGCCCGGTCAGCGGAGAGGTTTCGCCAGCGGATGTTGCTCCGGGGGGCGTTTCTCCGGGCGACGCGGGCGCGCCGCCGCTCTCGGGCGGGTACCAGGTCATCTGGCCGCCGTCTATCTGGTCGGGCCGGGCGGTGCCGCGCACCACGCGCAACAGGGTGGACTTGCCCGCGCCGTTGCGACCGAACACGGCCCAGCATTCCCCGGCGCGCAGGATCCAGCTTGCGCCGTCCAGGGCGCGGCGCCCGCCGAAGCTGACGCGGACGTTGTCCAGCACCGCCAGCGGGGCGGCACGTTCGGCATGGTGCGAAGGTGTGGTGATCATGATGATTGAGGATACTGGGAGAAATGGAAGGTGGTGCAACAAGGGCCGGGAACAACGGCGCGTCGCTAGAACGGTCGCTGATGCATCACACCTTTCCGAAACCACACGCTGTGCGTGTAGCCGAAGCGGCGGGCGTATTCCTCCAACTGGTCGAAGCCCCAGGCCACGGTGGAGGTGCAGTGCGCGTCCGAGCCGAAGGTGATGGGCAGTCCCAGTTCGCGGGCCATCTCCATGATGGCGGGGCAGGGGTAGATTTCCTTGCACAGCTTGCGCAGCCCGGCAGATGATATTTCCATGGCCATGCCCGCCGCGCGCAGGGTGGCCAGCGCGTCGCGCACCCGCTGGCGCGATTCCGGGCGGTCCAGCCATTCGTGAAAGGCATCCACTGCGAATATCTTGATGATGTCCGGGTGGGCGGCGATGTTGAACATGCCCGATGCCCCCATGCGGCGCAGGCTGTCGAAGTAGCGCTCGAAGGCGTCGTTGGCCTGTTCCGGCGCAAGACCCTTCCAGTCGTCCACGGTGCAGTCGAAGCCCCAGGTGCCCAGAAAGTGGATGCCCCCGATGATGTAGTCGAACGGGTAGCGGTGGATGGTTTCCGCCGTGAAGGGTTCTTGCCCGGGCAGCCAGTCCATCTCCAGGCCCAGCAGCACGGTCTTGTCGTCCTGCCGTGCATCGGCAAGGGCGCGCACCTCGTCCACGTAGCGGGGAAAGCCCGCCGTCAGCTTTTCGCGGTAGTCCTTGGGATAGGAATAGGCGAGGGGACGGGGCGAGTGTTCGGAAAAGCCGAAGACTTCCATGCCGCGATCCATGGCGGTGGCGAACATTTCCTCCACGGAGGCCTGCCCGTGGGAGTGCTTGGTGTGGGTGTGCAGATCGACGGTGATCACGGCGGTGTGTCCATGGCCGCCCCGTGGTGGCGGGGCGGGTTGCGATGAAGGCTGACCGGTGCTGCTGACCGGTGCGGCGCGGGCGGGCTGTGTGGACCGTATGGACCGCATGGGCCGCCTGGATCGGGCTGGCTGTGTGGCGGCTCCTATTCCTTGGGACGTTCCATGACCCGCACGAAGGCGTTGCGCACGGATTCGACGATCTGGTCGTCGCGCACCGGGTCTCGCAGCACGATGGTGCCGGTCTGGGCGTAGCGCGGGGTCAGGTTGTTCAGCGCCAGCGCGTAGATGTCCTGAATGTCCTTGGGGTCGGGGGTGTACACCGGGGGCTCGCGCAGCACCTGTTCGATGGCCTTGATGACCCGCAGTTCGTTGCGGTTGCGGATGTCGGTCAGGTCGATGTCGCCGATGCGGTACTTCTCGCTTCTGGGCGCCATGGGCGGGCCTCCTCGGGTGGGTGGGGATGGATGTCCGGGCGTAAGCGCGGGGTTCGCCGTGCGTGCGGCATGCGCGCCCCGAAGAACATAGCAACGGCGCGGGCTGGTCGCAAGCGCGCGAGGCCTTTGGTGCAATGTGAAACCGCCGCCCCTTCGGCCCGTGCGGGCGAAAGGGCGGCGGCATGCGTTCGATGCGGCGGTGAATGGAGACGGCGCGTGCCGATGGAAAGCCCGGGAATGGTGCGGCACGGGCAATCCGCCTTTCGGCTTCTGTCGTGTTCCGCCGGCGTTCCCCGTTATTCCCCGCCCTTCAGGCGGCGTCGGATTTCCTTGGCCGCCCTGCGTCCCGCGCCCATGGCCAGGATGACCGTGGCCGCGCCGGTAACGATGTCGCCCCCCGCGAACACGTTGGGGATGGAGGTTTCGCCGGTTTCCTCGTCCACCTCGATGTAGCCGCGCCTGCTCAGCGTGAGCTGCGGCGTGGCTTCCAGCAGGATGGGGTTGGGCCGGGTGCCCACGGCAATGACGGCAAGGTCGGTGGGCAGATCGTAGGTGTCGCCTTCCACAGGCACCGGGCTGCGGCGGCCCGAAGCATCCGGCTCGCCAAGCTGCATGCGTTGCAGGGTGACGCCGGTCAGGCGGCCCATCTCGTCGCCGTGGAAGGCCACCGGGTTGGCCAGCAGTTCAAGGATCACGCCTTCTTCCTCGGCGTGTTCCAGTTCCTCGTGCCGGGCGGGCAGTTCGTCGCGGGTGCGGCGGTAGACGATGCGCACCGATTCCGCGCCCAGGCGCAGCGCCGTGCGCGCTGCGTCCATGGCCACGTTGCCGCCGCCGTACACGGTCACGTTGCGGCCCTGGTAGACCGGGGTGTCGTAGTCGGGGAAGGCGTAGGCTCGGCCAAGGTTGACGCGGGTAAGGTATTCGTTGGCGGAAAAAACGCCGGTCAGGTTCTCGCCGGGCACGCCGAGAAAGCGCGGCAGCCCCGCGCCCACGCCGATGAACACGGCGCGGTAGCCTTCGGCGAACAGGTCATCCACCGAAAAGGTGCGTCCGCCCACCCAGTTGGTGACGAAGTCCACTTCCTGGGTGCGCAGGGCCTGCACTTCCTTTTCCACGATGGCCGATTTCGGCAGGCGGAATTCGGGAATGCCGTACACCAGCACCCCGCCCACCTCGTGCAGGGCCTCGAACACGGTCACCTTGATCCCGCGCGCGGAAAGGTACCCCGCCACGGTCAGGCTGGCCGGGCCGCTGCCGATGCAGGCCACGCGCAACTCCGGGTCCACCGCCGGGCAGGTCAGTTTTGCGGAAAGATGGTCGCAGGCGTCGAGGGCCATGTAGGTGTCGGCCACGTAGCGTTCCAGGCGGCCTATGGCCACGGGCTGGCCCTTGGCGTTCAGCACGCAGGCGCCTTCGCACTGGTTTTCCTGCGGGCATACCCGCCCGCACACGCCGGGAAGGCTGTTGGTCGACTTGATGGTGCGGTAGGCGCCTTCCAGGTCGCCCTTGGCAAGTTGGCCGATGAAGTCCCTGATGGGCACTTCCACGGGGCAGCCCTTGACGCACTTGGGGTTCTTGCATTGCAGGCAGCGTCGTGCCTCTTCCGTGGCCATCTGCTGCGTGTAGCCCAGGGCCACTTCCTCGAAGTTGCGGATGCGCTCCCCGGCCGGCTGGCAGGGCATGTCCACGCGCGGGGCGATCTTCCGGCCCCCGGCGGGCTTGCGTTCGGCGGTGGCGGTCATGGTCTTACTTCTCCCCCGCGCAGGTACACTTGCAGTGGTGGTCGTACGATAACTTCTCCTGCGGCTTGAAGGCGGCAAGGCGCTGGCGCAGTTCGTTGAAGTCCACCTTGTGGCCGTCGAATTCCGGGCCGTCCACGCAGGCGAAACGGGTTTCGCCGCCCACGCTCACGCGGCACGCGCCGCACATGCCGATGCCGTCCACCATGATGGAGTTCAGGCTGACCGTGGTCTTCACGCCGAAGGGCTCGGTGGTTTTGGCCACTGCCGCCATCATGGGCACGGGGCCCACGGCCACCACCTCGGACACGGTCTTGTCCGTTTCCAGCCGCTGGCGCAGCAGATCGGTGACCAGGCCCTTGTGGCCGAAGCTGCCGTCGTCGGTGGACACCAGCACTTCGGGGCAGAAGGACGAAAGTTCGTCGTAAAACAGCAGCAGGTCCTTGCTGCGGGCGCCGATGACGGCCACCACATGGTTGCCCGCCTTGTGGTGCCCCTTGGCTATGTGGTGCATGGCCGCGATGCCCGTGCCGCCGCCCACGCAGATGACCGTGCCCGCCTTTTCGATGTGGGTGGGCCTGCCCAGCGGGCCGCACAGGTCGAGAATGGAATCGCCCGCGTCCAGGGTTTCCAGCAGGGCGGTGGACTTGCCCATGACCAGATAGACGATGGTGATGGTGCCGCGTTCGGGATCGGCGTCGGCGATGGTGAGCGGGATGCGTTCGCCCTTTTCGCAGACGCGCAGGATGACGAAATTGCCCGGCTGCGCCTTTTTGGCGATGTGCGGCGCGTCGATGACCAGCTTGCTGGTCTGGCCGGGTATCAGGCGCTCTTTTTCCAGTATCTTGCAGGGCATGCGCGTGCTTCCTTTCTTGCGGGGATTGGCTGCCTGCCCGGCGTTGCGGCGGGGTGCCGCAGTATGCGTGCAGGCACGGACCGCGCCGGGACGGACGACGGTTGCCGGGGCGACCGGGGAAAACGGTCGCAACCGGTTGAACGGTCAGCGACCTTCGTAAGTTCTGCGCCCGCTCAATGCAAGAAAAATGCGGGTTGCACGGGCGCCGGGACGCATGTAAATTAGTGTATCGCTCCTGTGAACGCGCCGGACTGGCGGGGCCGCCCGCAAACGTACCGGCAAAGCCCGGCACGCGCCGGGCCGTATCGTGATTCTGCATCGGGCCTGGTATCGGGCAAGGACACGGCAGTCAGGGAATCGGCCATGGACATCGGCGACGCAACCTCGTCACGCGGCCTTGCCGCGTACAGCCGCGCACTCACCCGCGATGCGGGCGATGCGCTGGGGCTGCTTTCCGCCAAGCGTACGAAGACGGCCTTTTCCCTCGGCCCGCTGACGGTCAGCTACGAAACGGAAACCGCCCCCACGGCACAGGATGCCGCCGTACAGGCCGCCGGATCGCTGCACCGCATGCGGGCGTTCAATTTTGCCGACAGCCTGCAAACGCAGCAGTTGCTGGCCGAATTGACGACCCGTCAAAGTGCGCCGGACGGCGGTTTCGGTGCCGCGACCCCGCTTGGCGCCACCCCGGATGCCGTTGCCGGGGGCGCTTCCCCGGCCCCAAGTGCATTGCCCGGAGAGGCAAGCCCCACCCGTACCCCCGCAGCCGGCGCCCGCGCCTATGCCCGCTCCGCTTCCCTCGTGCATGGCACGCCCATGATCCAGACCGCCGTATAAGCCCGCCCGCCACCGTTCATCTTTTGGGGACCTGCCTCTTGCCGTCCTGCCTTGTCGGCGTTTTGGCGCTGCCGTTTCGGGTGTGGTCGTGTTTGTTTGCAATTGACATTCGTTATCACTTGAG
This sequence comes from Nitratidesulfovibrio oxamicus, assembly GCF_015731765.1. Taxonomy (GTDB): domain Bacteria; phylum Desulfobacterota; class Desulfovibrionia; order Desulfovibrionales; family Desulfovibrionaceae; genus Cupidesulfovibrio; species Cupidesulfovibrio oxamicus. The sequence continues at coordinate 924 of NZ_VRYY01000112.1, read as the reverse complement.
TGACAACGGCCTCCGGGCGACTTTCCGTGCCAGAGGCCGTTCCCGTATCCGGGGCGTGCGCGCGCTACATCCGAAAGCCCAGCACGGACGCGCAGTTCCGGGCCGGTGCCCCGGCAGCCGGGTCGTTGGCTTGCAGTCGCTCCCACATCCGGTTCTGCACGGCCCACCAGTCGAAGTCGGGCGCAACCTCGCGGGTGCGCTGCACGGCACCGCACAGCCCGGCCCAGTCCGGTGCGGGCACGGCCAGCAGTTCCAGCAGGTGGTCGCGTATCAGTCGATGCAGCCCGTACCGCTGCCGGGGAGACGGTTGCAGTGAACGCAGCAGTTCCAGCCCTTGCCGCCACGCACCCTCACTGGGGGGGGCGCCGACGGAAAGGTTGGACGCCGGGGCTTCCGTCACCAGCGCCAGCCCCAGTTGCGGGGCCAGGTCGGCCCACAGGTGACTGGCGGCCATGTCGTGCTGTGCCTCTTCCCACGGGTCCACAAGGGCCAGAGCCTGACGCGCCAGCGCGGCGCGCCGGGGAGCCCGGGTCCGATCCTCTCCGTGCAGCAGGGCCAGCAACAGGGCCTGGCGGGCGTTCAGCGGAAGGTCGGCCATGGACAGGGATGCTGCGGGCGCGTCGGGTTTCGTTGCCGGACGCACCGTCACCCGCGAGGCGCGGGCGGACGTGGACGGTCCCGGCGGATGCCAGATGAAGCGCACGGTGCGGCCTTCCGTCTCCAGCGGCAGGCGCAGGGCTGCGGTGCCGGTGACAAGGGTGGTGCCGGCCCCGCCAGGCGTGCCCTGCGCGTTCGGGGTGTCATGTACGTCATGTGCGTGCAGGGCGTCATGGGCACCTAAGGCATCCAGGGTCACGTCCACCTCGGCGCCCGGCCAGGCCCGGGTTGCCGTGGTGCCCGGCGCGGGCAGGCCGTGTTCCGCGC
>NZ_VRYY01000122.1 GCF_015731765.1 Nitratidesulfovibrio oxamicus | reverse complement strand
TGCCCGGCGTGCTCAAGCCCATGAGCTTTCGCCCCGGCACGCTGCTGCGCAGCACCGTGCGCCGCCTGTGGGCGGCATGGCGGTCGTGACCGGCAGTCATGTCCGGCGCGGTGCCGCATGCGCCGCCGCTGGCGTTCCCCGCCCGGCGCAGTTCCCGATTTCCTGATGCTGGCGGCGCGCCCGGCAATGCAAACGGGCCGGAGGGTGTTCCCTCCGGCCCGTGACGTTTGGCGTGCCATGGCGCGTGCGGCCCTCACTCGCCGCATGGCCCGCTTGCCCTTTTGGGCGGCTATGCGGCTTCCTTCTTCATGCCCTCGATCAGGCGGCGCAGTTCGGCGGCCTGGTCGGCAAGGTTGCGCAGGTCGGTGTTGGTGGCGTTGACCAGCGTGCCGTTTTCACGGGCGATGCGGTCGATTTCCTCCACCGAGCGGGTGATCTCCTCGCTGGCGGCGGACTGTTCCTCCGCAGCCGTGGCGATGGCCTGCACCTGCCCGGCGGCGTCGTGGGCCATGGTCACGATCTGCTGCAACAGCTCGCCGGAACTGCCGGAAAGGCGCGCTGCGCCGTCGATGGCGTTGACCGCGTCGTCCATGCCCGTGACGTTGGTGCGGGCCAGATCCTGGATGGCCTTGATGGAATCGCCCACTTCCTTGGTGGCGCCCATGGTTTTTTCGGCCAGCTTGCGCACCTCGTCGGCCACCACGGCGAATCCGCGCCCGGCGTCCCCGGCGCGCGCCGCCTCGATGGCCGCGTTCAGCGCCAGCAGGTTGGTCTGGTCGGCAATGTCGTTGATCACGTTCATCACGTGGCCGATGGCCTCGGACTGCTGGCCCCGGCGGTGCATGTTGTCCTTGAGGTTGCTGGCCAGCCCCTTCAGGTCCTGCATGGCCTTCACGGTCTGGCCGACCATGCCCGAGCCTTCGTCGGCCTTGGTGCGCGAGGCCTCGGTCTGGTCAGCCGCCCGGCCTGCGTTGCGCGCCACTTCAAGCACGGTGGCGTTCATTTCTTCCATGGCCGTGGCCGTTTCGTTGATGCGCGCCATCTGGGTGTCGGTGCCCCGGCTTATTTCCTCGGACCGGCGCGAGATGTCGTCCGCCGCGTGGTCGATGGCACGTACCACGCCGTCCAGCCGTTCGGCGGCGGTAAGGATGCCTTCCCTGGTGGCCACGGCGGCCTTGGCCATGGCTTCTTCGGCCTGCTGGGCCGACGCGCGCGCGGCGTCGGCCTGGCGGCCCGCCTCGCGCTGCTTTTCGGTGATGTCCGCGATGTTGTTCTTGAGCGTGGTGACCATGGTGTTCAGCGCGGCCTGAAGCACCGAGATTTCGTCGCGGCCCCTGGCCTCTATGCGCACGTCCAGGTTGCCTTCGGCCACGGCCTGGGCCGCCCCCGTGGCTTCACGCAATGGCCGCACGATGGACGCGATGAGCATGATGCACACGGGTATGACCACCAGCACCAGGATCGCCGCCATGACCGAAAGCTGCCAGGTCAGGGCCTTGCGGGCCAGCCCTTCGAGGTTGGCGTTGATGGCGGCCTTGGCCTCGTCGATGTTGTCGATGTACACCCCGGTGCCGATCCAGAATTTGGTGCCGGGAATCATTTCGGCATAGGCCAGCTTGGGCTGGTCGCCCTTGCCCGGCTTGGGGAAGATGTACTCGACGAACCCCCCGCCAGACGCAGCGCGCTGCGCCAGTTCACGCACGAAGTAGACCCCGTTCTTGTCCTTGTTCTCGGACAGGTCCTTGCCCTGCACGCTCTTGTTGGGGGGCAGGGCCACGTTGGTGGTGCCCTGGTAGACGAAATAGTATCCGGACTGGTCCTTTTCGAAGCGGATGGTGTCGATGGCCTTGCGCACCATTTCGATGCGCGCGGCCTCGCCCGCATCGGCAGGCACGTCTGCCAGCAACTGTCCCAGGGCCAGGGCCACGGAGTGGGTGGCCACCTGCAACTTGGCCTTTTCCTCTTCCAGCATCACCTGCTGGGTTTCGGTGACGCCGTGGTCCTTCACCGTGCCGATGGTGGACACGAAGGCTGCAACCACGCCCGCCACGAACAGCACCATGAACACAAGCAGCGCGATGACGCGCGCGCCGATGGAGAAATTCCTGAACATGCGATCCCCCTTGAGTGTTCGCACGAGTCGCCTGCCGTCGGTATGCCTGCCGCGGACCAGCACCCGGATACTGGTTTGAAGCAATACTATACGTAGATACAGTTCTTGCAAAGGCTGCTAGCGGTTATTCTTGGAACGCCCGCTCGCGCCGCGAGGTTTTAGGAACGCAAGGGGGCCGTCCCCGCAGATGCGGGAACGGCCCCCCTTATGTCATCTATCGGCGTAACTGGCGTTTACTTCAGGTTTTCCGCCAGAAGTTCCGCAATGTGGCCGACCTTCATGCGGTTGCCGCGCTTTTCCGCGCCGCCGCGGATCTGCATGATGCAGCCGGGGCAGTCGGCCACCATGCGGGTGGCGCCGGTGGCTTCGGCGTTGTTCAGCTTCTTGTCCAGCAGTTCCTTGGACAGTTCCGGGAACTTCATGGAGAAGGTGCCGCCAAAGCCGCAGCACACCGCTTCTTCCTGGGCCGGGCAGTATTCCGAGCCGGAAGACGCGATGAGCGCGCGGGGCTGTTCCACCACGCCAAGGCCACGGCACAGGTGGCACGAGGAGTGGTAGGCCACCTTTTCGCCCTTGCCCTTGAAGTCGTCGGCGGTCATGCCGAGCACGTCATGGACGAAGGAGCTGAAGTCGATGACCTTGGAGGCGAACAGCTTCACCTTGCCCGTCATGTCGGTCTGCCCCGCCAGGATGTTGGGGTAGCCTTCCTTCAGGTGCGAGGCGCACGAGGCGCACAGGGTAAGGATGTAGTCGTACTTGGCCGCGTCGAACGCCATGACGTTCTGGCGCGCCACGTCGATGGTGGCCTGGCGTTCGGCCATCATCTGCACGGGCAGGCCGCAGCAGCTCTGGTCCATGGGGAAGTCCATCTCCACCCCGCGCGAGGCCAGCACCTTGACGGCGGCCTTCATCTGCTCGGGGTAGACGAAGTCCTGCACGCAGCCGGAGAACAGGGCCACGCGCAGCTTGGCGTTGGCCACACGCGGACGGATGGTTTCCCATTCGTCGCGGAAGGCCTTGTCCGCGATGGCGGGCAGCGCGCGGAACCCGTGGTCCTTCATGAACATCTGCGGCAGGTGGCGCAGGTACGGGGTGCCGCCGGTAACCGGCTTCTGGGCGTACTTTCCGAAGCGCAGCAGGGTGTGGAACAGCTTGCGGTTCTTCAGCACCTTGCCGAGCAGGGTGGCTTCAACGGGTGCGCCGTCCTCTTCGCTGAGGCGGGCGCGGATTTCCTTGATCAGGCGGGGCAGGTCGATGCCGCCCGCGCAGATGCTCTTGCACGATTCGCAGTTGATGCAGTTCTGCACCAGGTTGCGGGCCTTGTCCTTGCCGTGGAAGAAGTAGGTGAGGATGAGGCCGATGGCGCCGATGTAGATGTGGCCCATCTTGTGGCCGCCCACCAGGCGGTACACGGGGCACACGTTGGCGCACGCGCCGCAGCGCACGCAGCGCATCACCTGCGAGAACAGCGGGTCCTGGGCCAGGGCGCGGCGGCCGTTGTCCAGGAACACGATGTGCATTTCCTTCTTCTCGTCGGCGGCAGCCCTGCACTCGTTGGCGCCCGTGATCCAGGTGACGTACGAGGTGATGGCCTGGCCGGTGGCGTTGCGGGGCAGCACCCGCAGCGACTTCAGGGCGTCGTTCAGGCTGGGGGTCAGCTTGTCGAGGCCGCACAGGGCCACGTGCACGCGGGGCAGCGTGGTGACGAGGCGGGCGTTGCCTTCGTTGGTGACCAGGCCGATGGTGCCCGATTCCGCGATGGCGAAGTTGGCGCCCGAGATGCCCATGTCGGCGGTGGCGAAGTGCTGGCGCAGTTCGCGGCGGGCCACCTTCACCAGGCGCTGGATGTCCACTTCCTGCTTCTGCTTGGTCACCTCGGAGAAGAGGTCGGCCACCTGGTAGCGCGAAAGGTGGATGGCGGGCATGACCATGTGGGTCGGCCCTTCATGGCGCAGCTGGATGATCCATTCGCCAAGGTCGGTCTCGATCACTTCAAGGCCGTCGTCCTCCAGGCGGTGGTTGAGCAGCGTTTCTTCCGCCGTCATGGACTTGGACTTGACGATCTTCTTGCAGTTCGAGTTCTTGGCGATGCGCGCGATGATCTCGTTGGCCTCGGCGGCATCCTTGGCCATGTGCACCTTGACGCCGCGCTTTTCGGCCTCTGCCTTGAACTGGGCGTACAGCCCGTCCATGTTGCGGGCTGCGGCGTCCTTGGCGTCGGCCACTTCGGCGATCATGGCCTTTTCGTCCAGCCCGCGGAAGGCGTTGGCGCGGCTGACGGGGTAGGCCGTGGCGAACTTGTCCATGGCCTCGCGCAGAAACTCGTTGTCGAGGGATTCGCGCAGTTCCTTGCGGTATTCTTTCAGGGTCTTGGCGGTTTGCATCAGACTAGTCCTCCAGCATCAGGATGTGCAGTTCCAGCGGACCGTGCACGCCGATGGCCAGCACGCGCTCGATGTCGGCGGTGCGGCTGGGCCCGGTGATGAACGCGGTGTAGCGCGGCGTGCCGGTGTTGATCAGCGCGTTGACTTCCCGCTCGGCGTCGAAGGCCGTGGCCTTGATGCGCGATTTCGGCAGGATGGCCATGTGGATCTCGCTGATCATGGAGGACAGGCGCAGTTCCTCGCTGGTGGAGTCGATGACGCAGGTGCCGGTTTCGGCAATGGCCATGTCGGCATGGGCCACGCCGATGTCGATGCCCGCGAGATGGCCGCGCAGGCCCTCGCGGATGCACTTCACGCCGCGCTCGGCGCACAGGGCCGAGAAGGCGGCGTATTCGTCGTCGGAAAGGTTGGGGGCGGCCACAACCTTTTCCTGCTTGGTTTCGCACAGGGCCTCGGCCTTGTCCGAAAGCTTTTCCTCGCAGCCGGAAACCAGCAGCTGGCAGGCTTCCTTCTTGTCACAGACGTCGAGGGCGTAGGCGAAGGCCTCTTTCAGGTTCTTCAGCTCCACCACGGTGGCGCCGACCGCCTCGGCTTTCTCACGCATGAGCCGGGCAAGGTCATTGGTAGCACTCATCAGTACTCTCCCTTTGAAACGGATTTACTGTGCAACGCGCCCTTCGGCGTTTGGCGGCGAAACGCGGTTTCGCCTGCGCCTTCGGGGCGGACGGCGCATTCGCGCCGCCTGGGCATTTCCTTCATGTCGAAATGCCCTACTGAATGCCGAGTTGCGCCGTCAGCCGCGCAAGGTCCAGGGCATGCGCCACGAGGTCGGCCCCGCGGCGTATCTTGACCAGTTCGCGCAGCTTCTGGCTGTTCAGGATCTCTTCCATCTTCCGGGCCACGGTGTACGTGTCCTCGCGGACCACGACCACCGGAACCCCCAGCGCCTCTGACCGGGCGCGTATGATCTCATCGGGGGGGATGTTTCCGGTCAGGACCAGGCAAGGGCACTGCCCCTCCAGTGCGACAAGTTGCAGGTCCGTCCGGTCTCCGCCCACGATGGTTGCGCAGTTGGCGTGCCGCCGAAAGTGCGCCATGAAGTTCTCCACCTGCATGGTGCCGATGAGGAACCCATCCACGATGCGGCTGGCCCGCGCCGTGCCCGAGACCATGCGACCGCCCAGGCGGTGCGCCAGCTCCGACACCTTGATGGCGTTGAGGAGCGGGTCGTTGGGCACGATGCCGAGCACGGGTACGCCCCGTTCCGCCAGGAACGGCACAAGCACCTCTTCGGCGTCGCGCAGGTAGCTTTCGGGCACGTCGTTGCACAGGACGCCCGCAAGGGCGTCTCCCAGCAGTTCCTTTGCGTACAGGATGGCGTCGTAGTCGATGCCGTGGGCATACCGTTCCACCAGCAGCACCTTGAGGTCGAGGCGCCGGACGACCGTGGGGCCGTCCACGCCGCGCGCCTTGCCGGTGGTCAGGAACGCTCCGGCACCGCCCACCAGCATGGTGTCGTGCCCGCGCGACAGCGCCCCGTAGGCAGAGGCCACGCGCTCCAGCGCGTTGCCCCCCGACAGGGCGGCCGCCCGGATGTTGCCGGGCATGATCACGGGGGTAAGCACTTCGGGCGGGGCGGAAAGCCCCAGCACCTCCTGCACCAGCAGGGCGTCCTCGTCGCCGGTCTGTTCGTCCACGGTCCGGGGCAACGTTCCCAGGGGCTTCATGAAGCCCACGTTGCGTCCGGTTTGCCGCAGCGCAAGACCAAGCGCCATGCAGACAAGGTTCTTGCCTGCCCGAGCCGCCGTAGATCCGATGTAGATGCCCACCATGTCCGTTTGTCCGTTGTACGCAAGGCCGTGGGATGGTCCGGGTGGTGCCTTGGCTGTGGCCGCTGGCAGTGTCCCGGTTCTCCGGACGTGGCCCGGAGAAACCCCGCCGCACGGTCCTTGCGGACGCGCGCGGCGGGGAATGTCTCGTATCGCCTAGTTCTTGCCGTTCAGCACGGCAACCGTGGTCTGGGCGATTTCCAGTTCCTCGTTGGTGGGCACCACCAGCACGGGCACGCGCTGGCCGGGCTTGCCGATGTGGCGCGCCTGGCCCGAACGCTTGGCGTTGACCGCCTCGTCGATGTCGACGCCCAGGATGTCCATGTCCTTGCACACGGCGGCGCGCACCAGGTCGTCGTTCTCGCCGATGCCGGCGGTGAACACGATGGCGTCCAGCTTGCCCACCACCACGGCGAACGAGCCGATGTACTTGCGGATGCGGTAGACGAACATCTCGAAGGCCAGTTCGGCCATCTCGTCGCCCTTTTCACGGGCGGCGTGGATGTCGCGCATGTCGTTCATGCCGCAGATGCCCTTCAGGCCGCTCTGCTTGTTCATCACGGTGTCGATCTCGGCGCCGGACCAGCCCTTCTTTTCCATCAGGAAGGGGACCAGCGCGGGGTCGATGTCGCCGCAGCGGGTGCCCATCATCAGGCCTTCCAGCGGGGTGATGCCCATGGTGGTGTCCACGCAATGGCCGTTCTTCACGGCGGCCATGGAGCACCCGTTGCCGAGGTGGCAGGTGATGATGTTCAGCTCGTCCAGGGGCTTGCCCAGGAACTCTGCGGTCTTCTTGGTGATGTAGCGGTGCGAGGTGCCGTGGAAGCCGTAGCGGCGGATGCGCAGCGTCTTGTACAGGTCGTAGGGCAGCGGGTAAAGATACGCCTTTTTGGGCATGGTCTGGTGGAACTCGGTGTCGAACACGCCCACGGAAGGCGCGTGCGGAAAGAGTTCTTCCGCCACTTCGATGCCCGCGAGGTTGGCGGGGTTGTGCAGCGGGCCCAGCGGAATGTAGTCGCGGATGATGCCCTTGGCCCATTCGTCGATCTTGACGGACTGCTTGATCTCTTCGCCGCCGAGCAGCACGCGGTGACCCACGGCGTAGATTTCGCCCTTGTCGGCGATGACGCCCTTCTCGGCATCGGTGATCAGGTCCACGACCTTCTTCATGCCTTCGACATGATTGGCGAACGCCTGTTCGAGGACGATCTTTTCCTCGGCGTCGGTGTCGGGCTTGATCTTGTGGGTCAGTTTGCCCATGCCTTCGCCGATGCGCTCGACAAGACCGGAGCACAGGGCCTTCTCGGTGGTCATGTCGATGAGCTGGTACTTGATGGACGAGCTGCCGGAGTTGATGACGAGTACGTTCATGCGGGTCTTTTCCTTTCGGGGTGTGGCCCTCCGGACCGTGTGGGCGGCCCGGAGGGGCGGCTGCCGGGGGGAGTGTGGGCGGCCCCCCGCTGTGGTTGCAAACGTGAATGCCGCGCGGCGGGGCAGGCCCAGCAGCGCGGCGGTGGGTGCTAGATAAGGCCCTTCTCGGCCTGCGCCTGAATGGCCGTGATGGCCACGGTGTTCACGATGTCGGGCACCGTGCACCCGCGCGACAGGTCGTTGACGGGCTTGTTCAGGCCCTGCAGCACCGGGCCGATGGCCACGGCCCCGGCGGCGCGCTGCACGGCCTTGTAGGTGTTGTTGCCGGTGTTCAGGTCGGGGAAGATGAACACCGTGGCCTGACCGGCCACCTGGCTGCCGGGCAGCTTGGTGCGCGCAACGTCCATGTCGATGGCGGCGTCGTACTGCAACGGACCTTCCAGCAGGAGTTCCGGCGCGCGTTCCTTGGCGATGCGGGTGGCCTCGATGACCTTCTCCACGTCGGCGCCCTTGCCGGACGAGCCGGTGGAGTACGACAGCATGGCCACGCGCGGCTCGATGCCGAAGATGCGCGCGGTGTGGGCCGAGTTGATGGCGATTTCCGCCAGCTGTTCCGCCGTGGGGTTGGGGTTCACCGCGCAGTCGCCGAAGGCCAGCACGCGGTCCTTCAGGCACATCAGGAACACGCTGGACACGATGGAGAAGCCGGGCTTGGTCTTGATGAACTCGAACGCCGGGCGGATGGTGTGCGCCGTGGTGTTGATGGAGCCGGAGACCATGCCTTCCGCGTCGCCCTTGTGCACCATCATGGTGCCGAAATAGGTGACGTCGTTCATGGTGTCGCGGGCGCGCTCGATGCTTACGCCCTTGTGCTTGCGCAGTTCGAAGTAGGCCTGGGCGTATTCCTCGAACCTGGGCGACAGGTTGGGCTGGATGATCTGCACGCCGTCCAGGGCGATGCCCAGTTCGCTGACCTTGGCGCCCACCTTGTCGGCGTCGCCCAGCAGGATGATGTCGGCAACCTCGCGCCGGGCCAGGATGTCGGCGGCGCGCAGGATGCGTTCCTCCACCCCTTCGGGCAGCACGATGCGCATGCGGTTCTGCTTGGCGCGTTCGATCAGGTTGAACTCGAACATCATGGGGGTGATGCGGCTGGACTTGCGGTTGATCAGGCGGCGGCCCAGCTCCTGGCTGTCCACGGAACGCTCGAACAGGCCGAGGGCGGTGTTGATCTTGCGCTCGTTGTCCGGCTCGATCTTGCCGTACAGTTCGTTCAGGGTCTGGATGGTCTTGTAGGTGTGGTCCTTCACCGACAGGATGGGAATGGGCACCCCGGTCCAGCCTTCGATGAGGCGGTGCACGTTGGGTGCGGGCTGGATGCCGCCGGTCAGCAGCATGCCCGAAATGTCGGGGTAGGCGCCGGAAAGGCGGGTGGCAAGACCGGTGAGAATGATGTCCGAACGGTCGCCGGGGGTGATCACGAGGCACCCGGGGGTCACGTAGTCGAGGAAGTTGCCGATCTGCATGGCGGCAATGACGTAGTCGTCAACCAGGGTGTCCAGGCGGCCGTGGCCGTACAGCACCTGCGCGTTCAGCCATTTCTTCACGTCGCCCATGGTGGGCTTGCCCAGGGTGGGTTCCTCGGGCACCACGTACACTGCCAGGGGATTGGAGCAGTTGACCTTGCATTCAAGGCTGCTGATCACCTCGTTGCGTTCGGCGTCGGTGACCGAGGCGCGGTTGATCACGGCGGCCACGATGTCCAGGCCCTTTTCATCCAGCAGGTCGATGGTCAGCTGGGTGGAGGCGATGATTTCGTGGGCGGTCTTCTGCTGGCCGTTGGCCACCACCATCACGGGACAGCCGAGGTTGGCGGCGATGTCGGCGTTCAGGTCGAATTCGAAGGCGGCATCCTTGCCCAGAAAGTCGGTGCCCTCGCAGAGCACGAAGTCGTAACTGTCTTCCAGCTGCTTGTACTTTTTGAGGATGTTTTCAAGCAGCGTGGCGTGCTGACCGTTGTTGATCAGCTCCCGGGCGTCCTGCAGCGAGTATGCGTAGGTGTCGGCCACGGGAATGTCGAGGTTGAAGTGGGTCAGGATGAGGTTGGTGTCGTGGTCCACCGCATCCGTGACCGGCCGGTTGATGATGGGGCGGAAGAAGGCGACCTTGCGGATGTCGCGCAGCAATAGCTGCATCATGCCGAGCACCACGGCGGACTTGCCGCTCTTCGATTCCGTCGCGGTGATGTACAGATTGTTGGCCATGCATATCTCCTTGCGTGCCACTGGGCGGGCGCGGCGAGGCGTCCGAAGGATCGTACATCGGCGGCACGGCCGCCGGTGTTTCCGGGCCTGACCCGGTGAGCCAAACGGCCCGCGGAACATTCCGCGGGTCCGAAATCCCCTGACGGGGGCCGCCGTTCGGCCCCCCGCCGGGGAATGATACCAGAGCGCGGCGCGGCATGCGCGCCCGATCATCAAGTATATAATCCGTGGGCACGTCCATGCCGCGCCCGATCAGCAAGCATGTAATCCGGGGCGCGACAGGCCGCGCCCCGGATGTTCGTTCTAGCGCAGCGAATCCGCGTACAGTTCGATGGAGTGCTTCACCGCCACCTTGGCCCCATGCTGCGAGAGCATGTCGGTCATCTGCAGCATGCAGGCGGGGCAGCCGGTGGACACGATCTGGGCGCCGGTGGCCAGGATGTTGTCGCGCTTGCGTTCGCCGATCTGCTTGGACAGGTCGTAGTGGTACAGGTTGAAGCTGCCGCCCGAACCGCAGCAGCGGTCGCATTCGGCCATTTCCACCAGTTCGTACTTGGGGTTCATGCCGATGAGGGCGCGCGGCTGCGAGGTGACGCCGAGCGACTTCTTCATGTGGCAGGAATCGTGGAAGGTCACCTTCACGGCGCCCTTGGCCGGGGTCTCGGGCTTGACGCCCAGCACGTCCACCACGAACTGGTTCACGTCCATGACCTTGTCGTGCAGGGCACGGATCTGGTCGCGCATGGTCGCCGGATACTCGTCCATGAGCTTGGGCCAGATTTCCTTGATGGTGGCGGTGCAGGTGGCGCACGGGGTCACCAGGTAGTCGAAGCCGCCCTTGGAGAACAGGTCGAGGTTGATCTTGACCAGTTTGTCGTAGGCCACGCGGTCGCCCGAGGAGATGGCGGGAATGCCGCAGCAGGCCTGGCCTTCGGGCATGTACACGCCAACGCCGTGGTGTTCGAACACCTTCAGGCAGGCTTCGGCCACACTGACGAACATCTTGTCGCCAAGGCAGCCCGGGAAGAAGGCGACGCGCTTGCCGCTCTTGCCCGCCGGGGTGTCCAGCGCCTTGATCTTGCTGTGCAGCGACTGCTTGGCCAGCCCCACGAAGTGGCGGTCGCCGATGACGGGCGACAGCACCTTGGAGCAGGAGGAGCCGAGCAGGTCGTCCACCTTGCTGGTGAAGATGCCCTGGAACTTGGAACCCAGGTCCAGCAGGGCGTTGAACAGGGCGGGCTTGGTCAGCATGCCGCGCAGGATGGCCTTCTTGACCGGCGAGAGCCCCATGTAGGTGTTCACGATGACACGGGCACGCAGGAAGATGTCCATGACCTTGACGCCCGAGGGGCAGTTGGCCCCGCAAGAGCCGCACAGCAGACACTTGTTCAGCTTTTCCTGAACGCCCGCCGCGTCGTGGATCATTTCCTTGGCCAGGTTTTCGAGCAGCGCGATCTTGCCGCGCGTCACGTCCGCCTCTTTCATGGTCTCGGCAAACACGGGGCAGACGGCCTGGCACATGCCGCACTTCATGCAGCCGACCATCTGGTCGTCCAGCTCCTGGAGCAGCTTGGCGAGTTTGGTAAGGTCTGCCATGGCGTTAGGCTCCGATGATCTTGCCGGGATTCAGGATGTACTTGGGGTCGATGGCGCGCTTCATGTTGCGCGAGAACTCGATGGTGGCCTTGGAGGTTTCCTTCTCCATCCACTTGGACTTGGCCATGCCGATGCCGTGCTCGCCAGACAGGGTGCCGTGCAGCGAAAGGGCCACGTCGAAGATTTCGTCCACGGCGTGCTCCACGCGCTCGAACTCGTGCTTGTCGCGGCGGTCGCACAGGATGGTCGGGTGCAGGTTGCCGTCGCCCGCGTGGCCGAAGGTGCCGATGGAGATGTTGTACTTGGCCGCGATGTCGTTGATGGCCTTGACCATGGCGGGAATCTTGGAGCGCGGCACGGTGGCGTCTTCAAGCACGGTGGTGGGCTTGGCGCGGGCAAGGGCGGGCAGCGCGTTGCGGCGGGCTTCCCACAGCTTGAACTTTTCGGCGGCGTCCTTGGCCACCTTGATTTCGGTGGCGCCGACCTTGTTCAGCACCTTTTCCACCTTCTCGGCGTCTTCGGCCACCTGGCCGGCGTGGCCGTCCACTTCGATGAGCAGGATGGCCTGGGCGTCGCGCGGCAGACCGGCCTTGGTGAAGTCGTCAACGTAGCGGATGGTGGCCTGGTCCATGAATTCCAGGGTGCAGGGCACCACGTGGGCGGCAATGATGCCGGCGACCGCTTCCGACGCCTTGTTCACGTCGTCGAACACGGCCATCATGGCCTTGGAGGCCTGCGGCGGCGGCACCAGCTTGAGCACGATGTTGCTGAACACGCCAAGGGTGCCTTCGGACGCCACCATGAGACCGGCAAGGTTGTAGCCGGTCACGCACTTGACCGTGCGCGAGCCGGTCTTCACCAGGCCGCCGTTGACGTCGAAAAATTCGATCCCCATCACGTAGTCCTTGGTCACGCCGTACTTCAGGCCGCGCAGGCCACCGGCGTTTTCGGCCACGTTGCCACCAAGGGTGGAAACGGCCTGCGAACCCGGATCCGGCGGGTAGAAGAGGCCGCGCTTGGCCACTTCGGCGGCGAACTTGGCGGTGACCACGCCGGGCTCGACCACGGCGTACAGGTCTTCTTCGTTGATTTCGATGATGCGGTTCAGGCTGTTGGTCAGGATGACGATGCCTTCACGCGGGTCGGGGATGGTGCCGCCCGAAAGGTTGGTGCCGGCGCCGCGAACGGTGATGGGGTTGCCGTTCTCGTTGCACAGGCGAACGACCTTGCCGAGTTGCTCGGTGGTGGTGGGGCGCACCACGAGGGCGGGCACAACGGCCTCAAGCACGGCGGAATCGTAGGAGTACGACTGACGGTCGGCCTCGCTGGTGAACACGTTGTCCTTGCCGACGACGGCTTCGAATTCTTTGATCAGGGCTGCACTGGGCATGAGGATAGTCCTCCGGGTCAAGCGTTGCTCCGCCCCCGTCACCGGGAAAGGGCGAGGTTGCGGAAACCGTAACGGAGCGGATGGCTCCACTCCTTTCCTGGCTGTATGTTCAGCCACTCCTCTGTTGAAAAGGGGGGCGGAGCGCAGCCCCGCCCCCCTTGCACCTCGAAACTAGAACAGGTTGGAGTACGCCCCGAAGGAGAGCACGCTGGCCACGATGCCCACGACAATGCCGTAGAGGGCGAAGGGCCAGAAGGTGCGCTTCAGGATCATACCCTCGCGGCCGATCAGGCCGGTAACGGCGCAGACGGCAACGATGTTGTGGATGCACACCATGTTGCCCATGGCGCCACCGGCCACCTGGGCGGCCACGATGATCTGGCGGGGCAGGCTGAGCTGCTGCGCAACGCCCCACTGGAATTCGGCGAACAGAAGGTCCGAAACGGTGTTCGAACCGGTGATGAACGCGCCAAGGCCGCCCACGTAGGAAGCGAGCATGGGCCAGGCGTTGCCCGCAAAGGCGGCGACGGTCTTGGCCATGGCCAGCGGCATGGAGGGGTAGTTGTTGGGGTTCAGGGCCGCATCGGCCACGCCGGAACCGCGGAAGATGGACACCAGGGCCACGGCGGCGAACAGCGCGATGGTGGGGGCCTTCATCTTGGAGAACGACTCGCTCCAGGCCTTCTTGACCGCGTCACCCTTCATGCCGTGCAGCATGATGGTCAGCAGGGCCACCAGGGTGAAGGGAATGGTGCCGGGCAGGTACAGGTAGTCGATGGAGGCGGAAACGCCCTTGTAGCCGAGAATGTCGTTGAAGGGGATCTTCTGGGCGGCAAGGAAGCCCTTCAGGCCCAGTTCGGGAATGCGGGTGAGCACCAGGATGATGCCGATGAGGATATAGGGCAGCCACGCCATGAACTGGCTCATGTGCGGCTTGAATTCGGTGTTGGTGCTGGTGGCGATGGTGCCGGTCCATTCAGCTTCCCAGGTGGACTGGGGGCCGAAGTCCCAGGTTTCCTTGGGCACGCAGAAGCCCTTCTTGGCGCCGGCCACGATGATGCCAAGGCCCACCAGGCCGCCGATCAGCGACGGGAATTCGGGACCCACCAGCCAGGCGAAGGTCAGGTAGGGCACGATGAAGGCCACGGCCGCGAACACGCAGAACTGCCAGGCGGCAAAGCCTTCGGCCCACGACTTCTTCTGGCCGTAGAAGCGGGTAAGGAAGCCCAGCATGAAGACGGGCAGGATGAAGATCATGGGGCCGTGCATGACGGTGGCCCACTGGCCGATGACCTTGGCGAAGGAACCGAAGTCGGTGAAGTTCAGCCCGGGGTTGGCGGCGGCAGCGTCCTTGACCAGCGGGGCAAGGAACTTCAGGCCGATGAGGATGGGGGTGCCCACGGCGCCGAACGACACGCAGAACGAGTTGAACACAAGGCAGATGACGGCGGCGGCCAGCGGCGGGAAGCCGAGGGACAGCAGCAGCGGGGCGGCCAGCGCGGCGGGCGTGCCGAAACCGGCGGCGCCTTCGATGAAGGCCGCGAACATGTAGCCGATGATGATCGCCTGAATGCGCTTGTCACGGCTGATGTTCTGCATTCCGTACTGGATGGTTTCCATGCCGCCGGAATACTTCAGGGTGTACAGGATGATGATGGCCCCGAACACGATGATCAGCACGCCGATGGCGGTGACCACGCCCTGCAGCGACAGGGCGGCAATGTACCCCGCAGGCAGGTTCCAGGCGCCGATGGCGCCGAGTACGCAGACAAGCCAGGCCAGAGGCATGGCGCGGGTGGACGGCCAGCGCATGCCGACCATGAGCACCAGGGCCACGAGGATGGGCAACAGTGCCACCAATGCAAGCAGTTCCAATGACATCAAGACGCTCCTCTTCTGTTGTGCGTGACCCGCCCCCGGAGTGCACCCGCCGGGATTGGGAAAGGTATGCAAGTGCCGGAGGGGGTTGCACCTCCCCTCCGGCACCGGTCTATCTGTGAGGGTTATTCAGCGGCTCGGCCGTCGTCGCAGGCATCCCCGCCCTTGCGGCGGGCGTGTTCCGGCGTTTCGGTGACGGCGCAGAAGCCGCTATCCCCGTTTCCCACGGTCACCGGGGCCCCGGCGGGGGCGGTAACGGCGGGCGCATCGGAGATCTGCTTCAGCAGCAGGTAGCGTTCGTTGTACTCTTTCTCGATGGCCGCGCGCAGGCGCTTGGACTCTTCGGGAGCGATCTTTTCGAGGGCGGCATAGCGGGTTTCACCAGCCATGAATTCCTGCATGGTGCCGTTGGGCGCCTTCGATTCGAGCACGAACGGGTTCTTGCCTTCTTCGGCAAGTTCGGGGTTGAAGCGGTACAGGGGCCAGTAGCCGGATTCCACGGCCATCTTGGCTTCTTCCATGGACTTGCCCATGCCCTTGCGCAGGCCCTGGTTGATGCAGGGAGCGTAGGCGATGATCAGCGAGGGGCCCTTGTAGGCTTCGGCTTCCTTGAAGGCCTTCAGCACCTGCTGCTTGTTGGCGCCCATGGAGACGCAGGCAACGTAGACGTAGCCGTAGGTCATGGCCATGCGGCCAAGGTCCTTCTTGCCGGTCTTCTTGCCCGAGGCGGCGAACTTGGCGATGGAGCCCAGCGGGGTGGCCTTGGAGGCCTGGCCGCCGGTGTTGGAGTACACTTCGGTGTCCATGACCAGGATGTTGATGTCCTCGCCGCTGGCCAGCACGTGGTCCACGCCGCCGTAGCCGATGTCGTAGGCCCAGCCGTCACCGCCGAAGATCCACACGGACTTCTTGGTGAACTGGTCGCTCATGTGCCACAGCTCGTCCAGCAGCGGATGGTCGTCCGCGCCGCCAAGCAGGCCAAGGATTTCTTCGCCGTACTTCCTGGAGCCTTCGGCGTCGTCCTTGTTGTCCAGCCAGCCCTGCAGGGCGGCCTTCAGGTCGGCCTCAAGGTCCAGGGTCAGGGCTTCGGCCACCACGTCGGCAAGCTTGGCGCGGCGCTGGTTGTAGGCCATGGCCATGCCGTAGCCGAATTCGGCGGCGTCTTCGAACAGCGAGTTGCCCCAGGCCGGGCCGTGACCGTCCTTGTTGGTGGTGTACGGCGTGGTGGGGGCGGAGGCGCCCCAGATGGACGAGCAGCCGGTGGCGTTGGCCACCACCATGCGTTCGCCGAACATCTGGGTAAGCAGCTTGACGTACGGGGTTTCACCGCAGCCGGCGCAGGCGCCGGAGAATTCCATCAGCGGCTGCTGGAACTGCGAGCCCTTCAGGCTGTCGCGGGCCATCAGGGTGTCCTTGATGGCGATGTTGGCGTCGGCGTAGGCAAGGTTGGCAACCTGGTCGGCCATCTGGGTTTCGATGGGCTTCATGACCAGGGCCTTGTTCTTGGCCGGGCAGACGTCGGCGCACGAGCCGCAGCCCATGCAGTCCTGGGCGTACACCTGCATGCGGTACTTCAGGCCGTTCAGTTCCTTGCCCTTGGCTTCGATGGCCACGAACGAGGCGGGCGCGCCGGCCAGTTCCTCATCAGAGGCCAGGATGGGGCGGATGGCCGCATGCGGGCACACGAACGAGCACTGGTTGCACTGGATGCAGTTTTCGGACAGCCACTCGGGCACGGTGATGGCCACGCCGCGCTTTTCGAAGGCGGCGGTGCCCACCGGGAACAGGCCGTCGGGTTCGAAGGCCGAAACCGGCAGCTTGTCGCCCTGCTGGGCCAGGATGGGGCGCACCACGTTGGTGATGAAGTCGGGGTCCGCGTTGGCCACGGGGGCGGCGTCGGCGGCGGTGGCCCAGGATTCGGGGTACTTGATCTCGGTGACGGCCTCGATGGCCTTGTCAACGGCGGCCACGTTCATGGCCACGATCTTTTCGCCCTTCTTGCCGTAGGCCTTGTGGATGGAATCCTTCAGCAGCGCCACGGCCTGCTCGAAGGGAATCACGCTGGACAGCTTGAAGAACGCGGTCTGCATGATCATGTTGATGCGCCCGCCAAGGCCCACCTCGGTGGCAACCTTCACGGCGTCCACGTTGTAGAACTTCAGCTTCTTGCGGGCGATGGTGCGCAGCATGGAGGCGGGCAGTTCCTTCTCCATGTCTTCCGCGCTGTTCCAGTGCGAGTTCAGCACGAAGGTGCCGCCGGTCTTGATGCCGTCGAGCACGTCGTACTGGTGCACGTAGGCCGACTTGTGGCAGGCGATGTAGTCGGCGCTGTTGACCAGGTAGGTGGACTGGATGGGGCTGTTGCCGAAGCGCAGGTGCGACACGGTGAAGCCGCCCGACTTCTTGGAGTCGTAGGCAAAGTAGCCCTGGGCGTACATGCCGGTGTTGTCGCCGATGATCTTGATGGCCTGCTTGTTGGCGCCCACGGTGCCGTCGGCGCCAAGGCCGAAGAACTTGCACTGCACGGTGCCGGCGGGCACGGTGTCCACGCCTTCGGTCACTTCCAGCGAGGTGTCGGTGACGTCGTCGATGATGCCCACGGTGAAGTGGTTCTTGGGGCCGACAACCTTCATGTTGTCGTACACGGCCTTGGCCATGGCCGGGGTGAATTCCTTCGAACCCAGGCCGTAGCGACCGGCGAGGAGCTTGGGCATTTCGCCGCGCTCCATGAAGGCGGTACACACGTCAAGGTACAGCGGTTCGCCCAGCGAGCCCGCTTCCTTGGTGCGGTCGAGCACGGTGATGGTGTCGGCGGTGGCGGGCAGCACCGACAGCATGTGGTCGATGGAGAACGGACGGTACAGGCGCACCTTGACCAGGCCCACGCGCTCGCCCTTGGCGTTCAGGAAGTTGACCACTTCCTCGATGGTTTCGCAGGCGGAACCCATGGCGATGATCACGCGCTCGGCTTCGGGGTGGCCCACGTAGTCGAACAGCTTGTAGGAGCGGCCGGTGATTTCGCCGACCTTCTTCATGTAGTTCGCCACAATGCCGGGCACGGCGTTGTAGAACGAGTTGCAGGCTTCACGCGCCTGGAAATAGATGTCGGGGTTCTGCGCGGTGCCGCGGATGTGCGGGTGCTCGGGGTTCATGGCGTTCTGGCGGAAGGCTTCCACCTTCTCCCAGTTCACCAGCTTCTTCATGTCGTCGTATTCGATGACTTCGATCTTCTGCAGTTCGTGCGAGGTGCGGAAGCCGTCGAAGAAGTGACAGAACGGCACGCTGGACTCGATGGCGGACAGGTGGGAGACCAGCGCCATGTCCATGGCTTCCTGCACCGAGTTGGAGTTCAGGAAGGCGAAGCCGGTCTGGCGGGCGGCCATGACGTCCTGGTGGTCGCCGAAGATGGACAGCGCGTGCGAGGCAAGGGCGCGGGCCGAAACATGGAAAACGCCGGGAAGCAGTTCACCGGCGATCTTGTACATGTTCGGGATCATCAGCAGGAGGCCCTGCGAGGCGGTGAAGGTGGAGGTCAGCGCGCCAGCGGCCAGCGAGCCGTGCACGGCGCCTGCGGCGCCCGCTTCGGACTGCAGTTGGCGGACGGAAACCGTCTGCCCGAAAAGGTTCTTCTTGCCCTGGGCGGCCCATTCGTCCGCCGATTCACCCATGTTGGAAGAAGGGGTGATGGGGTAGATGGCAGAAGTGTCGCTGAGCGCGTAGGCGACGTACGCGGCAGCGGTGTTGCCATCCATGGTCTTCATTTTCTTGGCCATTGATCTCTCCTTGGGATTGCTAACCTTGAAGCGGGGGTGAAAGGTCAGCCGTGCCTTGCGGCGCGGTCCGTGACATGACTCCGAAAATGGGCATGGACCCGGAAATGGTGATGAACCCGGTATCGTGCCTCGTCATGTCGGCCCTTGTGGCGCGGTTTCGCAGCCGTTGCCGGGCCGTTGGTGTCGCGTTGCGGCGTGCGCCCGTCTGCTGGCCTTTTCGGGCGGCGCCCCGGTCCTTGCGGTCTGCGGACCTTGCGGTCACTGCGGACTGTGCGGACCCGGCACCGGCACCCGGAAGGCGGGCGGGCAGGCTGCGGCCCTTACGCAACAACAAGAAGTGTGCCAGTTCCGTTACGTCGGTGCGTTGGCTGCATCCTCCTTGGATTGTTGAAGTATTGATTCATCTTATGAAACTGACGCCAGCGGGTGGTCCGAAAAACCGGACGGCAGGCGTTGCGGCGCATGAAAAGGCGGGGCCGTGGAATGGCGGCGAAACAGCCTAACGCCGCCGAATTGAATGGTCAAACGGTTCGTCGGGACGGATTTCGTCCCGTGTCCGAAAAAACGGATGGCGGAAAGGGCAGGGGGGCCGCGTCCGAAAGGTAGGACACCTGCCGGGGGGATGTACCCGCAGGCTACTCCTTTCCGCTTACAGTGACATATTATTCTTTTTCAGCAGGGCATAGAAGTGCGAGCGCGACAGGCCGGAGACGTCCAGCATCTCCTGCAGGTTCCCGCTGGTCTGCCCGATGAGGATTTCAAGGTACTTGCGCTCCATGAGTCGCTTGAAGCCCTTGAGCGGCGGCAAGGGGCTGGTGAAGGCGGCATCCGGGCCATGCTGGCCGTCGGCGCGTGCGGCCGGCGGCACCATGTCCTGTGCGCCGCCGGAACCGTCGCCGTTGCCATGGGCGGCGGAGTAGGGGGCGGATTCGCTTCCGATGCCGCCTTCGCCCGTGGCGGGGCGGGCGATGGCGGCGCGGGTGATCTTGATGCGGACGTCCTGGGGCAGGTGCAGCGCGTAGAGCACGCTTTCAAGCCCGGAGATGACGAACGAGCGCTCCAGCACGTTGTACAGCTCGCGCACGTTGCCCGGCCAGTCGTACTGGGCCAGCTGCTGGAAGAAGTCGGGCGAAAAGCCCTTGTGGGGCACCCCGTACTGCTCGCACAGCCGGTTCACGTGGTAGATGGCCAGGGGCTTCAGGTCTTCCGGGCGGCTGCGCAGCGGGGGCAGTTCCACGTGTACGGTCTTCAGGCGGAACAGCAGGTCCTTGCGGAATTCGCCACGCTCCACCATGGCGTCCAGGTCGCGGTTGGTGGCGGAAATGAGCCGGAAGTCGCTCTTGATTTCCTGGGTGCCGCCCACCGGGCGGAAGGTGCGTTCCTGCAGGAAGCGCAGGAACGAACGCTGGATGGACAGGGGCATTTCGCCCACTTCGTCCAGGAACAGGGTGCCGCCGTCGGCCAGTTTGACCAGGCCGTCACGGTCGGTGAGGGCGCTGGTGAAGGCCCCCTTGCGATGGCCGAACAGGGTGGATTCCACCAGGCTTTCGGTCAGCGCGGCGCAGTCCACCACCACGAAGCTGCCCGCGCGGCGGGTGCTGTTGCGGTGGATGGTGCGGGCGAAAAGTTCCTTGCCGGTGCCCGTTTCGCCGGTGACCAGCACGTTGGCGTCGGACGAGGCGGCATGCGCCACCAGGTCGAAGCACTGGCGCATGGAGGGGCTGGTGCCCACCACGCCGTCCAGGTCCAGCGCCACGGCGGCGGCATCGCCCCGCGACAGCTTTTCCTCGCGGTATTGCAGGGCGCGGTGCAGGGTGAGGGTGGTCTGCTTGATGGGCGAAGGCTTGACCAGGTAGTCCCACACGCCGCCCTGGATGGCCAGTTCAGCGCCGTCTGGGTCGCCCTCGCCGGTCAGGATGATGACCTCTGGCCGCGACGGCGAAAGCCGGATGCGCGGCAGCGCGTCCAGCCCGTTGCCGTCGGGCAGGCGCACGTCCAGGAACACCACGTCCACGTTGGCGGTTTCCAGCTTGCGCAGTCCTTCTTCCAGCGTGTGGGCCGTTTCGCAGGCGTAGTGCAGGCGGGCCAGCAGGCTGGCTATGGTCTCGCAGACCTGGACGTCGTCGTCGATGACGAGAATGGTGGGCACGCTTGCTAGCTCCCCAGCCGGGCGAACACCCGGCGGATGGCGTCGGCCAGGATGTTCCGGTTGTACGGCTTGTGGACCATGGCCTTGATGTTTCCGGCGACGGCCGCCCCTTCGGCTGCCACCTCGCGGCCCGAAACGAGGATTATCGGCATGTTCGGTGCAATATCGCCCATTTTGCGGGCAAGCTCAAGGCCGTTTGCCTCGGGCATGTCGAAGTCGGTGATGACCAGGTCGAACGAGGCGGGGTGCTCGCGCACGGCGGCCAGCGCCAGCAGCGGGTTCTTGAAGGCCCGCACGGTGTAGCCGAGGCTCTCGAGCACCCGGGGAATGGTGTGCAACTGGTCGTCGTCGTCCTCCACGAACAGGACGCGCTCGCTGCCCGTTTCCGGGGCCAGCAGGGCCGGATTGATGAGGCAGGCGTCCTGCGCGTGCATGGGCAGGTATATCTCGAACTCCGTCCGCCGCCACGGCACGCTGGCAACGCGCACCGCGCCCCGGTGGCCCTTGATGATGCCGTGCACCACGGCAAGGCCAAGGCCGGTGCCTTCGGTCTTGCCCTTGGTGGTGAAGAACGGGTCGAAGATCTTGTCCACGATTTCCGGGGCAATGCCGGGGCCGTCGTCGGCCACGGTCAGGCGCAGGGCGCAGCCCGGTTCCATGCCCAGCTCCAGGGCGCGTTCGTCGGGCAGCATCTCCTGCTCCAGGTTCACCTCCAGCACCCCGCCCGTGTCGCGCAGGGCCTGGAACGAGTTGGTGCACAGGTTCATGAGCACCTGGTGGATCTGGGTGGGGTCCGCCCGGGTGATGGACGGGCGCGGCGGAATGGCCTTGCGTATCTCGATGTTGCGGGGCAGCGAGGCCTTGATGAGCACCAGCGCCTCGGTGAGCACCTCGTTGATGTCGGTGATGACGAAGCCTTCCACCGAGGGGCGGCTGAAGGTCAGGATCTGCTTGACCAGGCGGCTGCCGCGCTGGGCGGCCTTCAGGGCGCGCATCAGGTCGTTGCAGGTCAGCGAGTCCGCCGCGATGTCGCTGATGGCCAGTTCGACGGAGTTGATGATGGACGTCAGGATATTGTTGAAATCGTGGGAGATGCCGCCCGCCAGCGTGCCGATGGCCTCCATCTTCTGCGACTGGAGCAACTGGCGCTCAAGCCGGATGCGCTGGGTGACGTCCTCGGCGGTGGTCAGCAGGCCCACCACATCGTCGCCGTCGCCTTGCGCATGCCCCCCCTGGTCGCTCAGCAGGGGCACGCGGTTGGTTTCCAGCCACACCGTCTCGCCGCCGGGCGAGGTGATGGTGATCTTGGTCTGGTAGCGCGGCTGGCCGGACCGAACCACGGCTTCGTCGTCGTCGTGCACGCGGGCGGCGTCCTCGGTGGAGGGCAGCACCTCTTCATCGGTGCGGCCCAGCAGCGCATCGGCGCTGTCCAGCCCCACGAAGCCGAGGAAGGACTTGTTGGCGCCCATGTATTTCAGGTCGCGGTCCTTCCAGTAGACGAACTGGGGGATGTTATCGAGCACCAGCTGCAACATGCGCTGCGAAGCGGAAAGGGCGCGTTCCGCGGCCTTGCGCTGGGTGATGTCTTCCGCGTAGCCCTCGATGTGGCGGACGTTGCCCGCCTCGTCGAGGTGGGGGCGCATGGTCAGGTGCATGGTCACGGTGTCGCCGCCGGGCCGGTCCACGCTGGAATCGAACGAGATCACCGTGTCCTGCCCGGCGCCGATGCCCGGCCCGGAACCTGATCCGGAACCGGACATGTCCGGTGTGCCGTGCAGCCGGGCAAAGGTGCCCGCGCCCGACGCCAGCAGCAGGGCCGGTGAGGCGTAGCCCGACATGCGCGCCATGGCCGGGTTGGCGTCCAGGTAGTCGCCGTCCGGGGTAACGCGGAAGATGCCCAGCGGCGAGCTTTCGAACAGCGAGCGGTACTTTTCCTCGGCGGCGCGCAGCAGGTCCTCGGCCTTCTTGCGGTCGGTGTAGTCGAAGACCACCCCCACCAGCCCCGCCACCGCGCCCCTGGAATTGCGGTAGGTGGCCTTGTGCATGATGATGGAGTGGGGCGATCCCTCGGGGCCGGGCAGGGTGGTTTCGTAGCTGGACACGCCGGGTTCGTGCATCAGGCTGGTGTCGGACGCGTCACGCAGCATGGCCACGCCTTCCGGCCCGGCCTGCCATTCGTAGCGCCCCAGCAGCGCCTCGCGGTCCACGCCGAAGAACCGTTCGAAGGCCACGTTGCATTCGCGCACCCGGCCGTCGGCGTCCTTGCTGTAGATGGGGATGGGTATGGTGTCCATCAGCGAGCGCAGGAACGACAGCTGGTCCTTGATCTTGCCTTCCACCCGCCGCTTTTCCAGGATGTTCATGACCAGCAGCACCAGGGTCACCGCCAGGATGACCATGCTGACGATGATGGTCCAGAAGACCTGTTTGTTCAGTTCGTAGAACCGGCTGGGCTCGTTGATGATGATGCGGCCGGGCGGCAGCTGCGAGGGGCTGATGAACAGCCGTTGCAACTCGTTGTTGTCGAACATGAAGGCCTGGTCGGCCTGCTCCACGATGGGGATGGACGAGGCGCGGATGCCGCTCAGAACCTGCAGGGCCATGCGCGCGGCCATTTCGCCGTGGCGCACCCCGGAGATCAGCTTGCCGCCCACGATGCCGTGCCCCAGCAGGAAGGCCCAGTTGCTGTACAGCGGCGCGCGCGAGGCGGCGTGCACCTTTTCCAGCAGTTCTTCCGCCGAGTAGAACTGGCCGTCGATGTCGCGGTAGATGGGAACGAAGTAGAAGAAGGTGTCCGGGGTCTGGTTGCGTACCCAGTCCAGCATCTGGTCCAGGCTGTAGTCGCTCCATTCCTCGACCACCAGGCGGTCCTTGAACGGCCCCAGCTGGGCCAGCACCTGGTTGCGGATGGCCGCACCGGTGACCGAATCGTCGCCGATGATCACCATGCGCCGCAGCTGCGGGTTCAGGCGCAGGGCCAGTTCTATGTTGTAGGCCACGTCGTAGTTTTCGAGCACCCCGGTGATCTCGCGCCCGGTGGCGCGCAGGGTTTCGGGCTGCACGTCGTTCAGCCCGCAGAACACGATGGGCACGCCGGGGAACAGTTCTTCGCCGAACTGGAGCAGGAAATCCACCGCCACGTTGTCCGAGGCGATGATGATGTCGAACTTCTTGTTGCGGAACTTGTCGCGGTACAGGGCGTACAGGGTGGAAACCGTGTCCTGGTAGTGGAACTTCTTGGAGTCCATGTATTCCACCTGGAACACGATGCTGTACGGGCTTTCGGCCAGCGTCTGGCGGATGCCTTCCTGGATGTGGTCGGACCAGGCGTACCCGTTGTGATACGAGTTCAGGTACAACACGTTCTTGCGCGCGCCTTCCTGCGTGCCCAGCGAACCGGAGGCGCCGGTGGCGGACGTGGCGGTGTCCGGCGGTTTGGCCGATTGGGCGGGGTGTGAAGACTGGGCCCAGGCGGGTGCGGGGCCGGAGGGCAGGAGTGCGCCGGGTATGGGTGCCGATGTGGGAGACGATGCCGGACCCGGCGACAGGCCCGGCAACAGGCCCAGCGACAGGCACAGCAGGAGGGCCAGCGCCGTCAGCACGCAGGCCGGGCGGCGGAGCGGAGTGCGGCCTGTCGCATGGCGGGGCC